>JBBSBD010000096.1:0-21300 GCA_038251675.1 Chitinophagales bacterium
ACATCTTTCCATCCGTCGTTATCGAAATCTGCCATTAATACGCTCCAGCTCCAGTCGGTTTCTGATATGCCAGACAATTGCCCGATCTCACTAAAAAAAGGTTCTGAGGTACTGTCAATTTCCCGGTTACCATTATTAAGCTGAAGCATATTGCGGGTAAACTCGGGTTGATAACCGCCGAGGGTTATCGCCATTTCATACCTTTCAGGATTTGTACCGGCAAACATTGTTTTTTTTCGATAGTTGGTTTCGGGTTGCATGTCTAGCACCGCAACATCAGGTAAGCCATCATTGTTCATATCGGCGGCGTCAACACCCATACTATTAAAACTCTGGTGATGCATCGCCTGTGGAATACAATTTCTAAAGGTGTTGTTTTTATTGTTTAGCCATAACAAATCATTACTTAAGAAATCGTTGGCAACATATACATCGGGCCAGCCATCATTGTTGATATCACTTACCGTTAAGCCAAGCCCATAGCCCATTTCCTTTATTCCTGCCTCTTCGGATACATCTTTAAAGACCGGATGATTTTTACCTGGCGGGATACCTTCATTCCTGAATAATTTATCGGCAGCAATTGCGGAGCCCTTTGCATCCTGAACTACTATATTGTTTGGCTGATTTTGAAACACGTTATGATTCATAAGATACATATCGAGATCGCCATCTTTGTCGTAGTCAAAAAAAGCTGCTTGTGTCGAAAACCCCGCATCATCTAAACCATAATCTTTTGCCTGCTCTGAAAATTTCAGGTTGCCTTCATTAATAAAAAGCATGTTTTTTCTTTGCCCGGTATCTTTGGAATGTGATACCGAAACATATATATCCATCAACCCATCATTGTTGATATCAACAATACTTACGCCGGTGCACCATTTAGCAGTATGCAGCCCTGCCTTCTCCGTTACATCTTCAAATTTAAAATTGCCTTTATTCATGTAGAGTTTACAACTTACCTGTTCTCCGGCAAAAAAAATATCCTGCAGTCCATCATTATTAAAATCTCCTACGCCAACGCCGGAGCCAATGTATATATATTGATTGGTTAAAAAATTTACCGAATCACTTTCTGTAAGCTTGTTATTAAAATCAATGCCCGTTTCGTCATTGGTTAGGAGAGTGAAATGGAAATCTTTATCTATACCCGGGTTGTTGTTTTTACAACTATTGAAAACAAAGATCAGCAGCGTTAAAGAAATGGTGAAGATTATTTTTACATTATTAGATGCTATGCGCATTTTATTTAGCATCGCTATTAACCGTAGTAAAAATTTACCGAAATGTATCCAGGCCATAGTTTAAATAATAAACACCTCTAAGCTCAATGATCACTTAATTTTTTTAATACCCATTCGCCCACTTTCGATCCCTCTTCCTGTCCTTGGACAATTGCATCCATATAGTGTATGCCACCATAAAATCTCGATATCGCTGCTTCATTTGCGGCCTGGTGAAAAGATTTAAATTTCCTTGGAGGTAACCCATAACTTATTTCAACGCTATCCCTAAATGGAAAGTTATCGCCAAAATAATCTGTAAGCAATATCGCTGAAGTAGTAGAGACTACCGAATGCCCGCTTGTGTACTCAGGAAAGGGTGGCGTTTGTAATAATGGCACCCATTGCGGATCAATTAATTTACGTATTGCCGTCTCCGGGCGAATGCGGTTACTCCTGTATTTTTCTGTCCAGCAACTTATATTAGCATCCATCAAGCCTATGGAAACAATCGTAAAGATTTGCATGGTTTCATTAAAGCTTTTTTTAGCGTTTAAGCAGGCGATACCCGTGATGCCTAACCAATGGGCACCTGGCGATATCTTCTTAAAACCAAACATCAAATGTCCTTCATCCTGCATAGCGAAGGGGTTACAATCCCAAAACGAAGCGATCTGCTTGTGGTCTTGCTCTAAATTGTTTCCTTCTTTATATACCGCATACGTGAGATCGTAATAGGGCGATCCGCTTTTTGGATCGTAGTTTACGGGCGCCTCCGGTTTAAACTGGGTCGCCGAGTCAAGCGTAAACGGTCGAACTGTATTAAAATAGGGCTCTACCGGGGCTAAAAAACCCGGCGGTGTGGGATACCATGAGCCCTCTGTTTTTAGAGGAGTATATCTTTGTAGATTGCTTATTTTGTTATATCTGTCTGTCGCTGCATAAGCAAGAATTTGCCTGCTTATGGCAAGCGCATACTTCTTTGAATTATTGAGTACCTCATCATCCACACCGGCCGTTCTGCAAGAGTCGATAAATTTTCCTTCGAATTCATCAAGCAATTTCCCTGAAGGCTGCATTTTTTTTGCGGTCTCCATCATGGCAAGCAACGCAGCTAACTGGTAATTGGCAGATTGTACAGAATCCGGCTTCTTAATTTGAGGATAGTCATTTAGTACGCCATGCATACTCTTTACCTTGCCATCATTTTCGGAAACAATTTCATAACCAGCTAAGCAGGCGTAAGAGAAAAAACGTGCGCCCAGTGGTGGATTCGTAATGTCGTGTACCATAATCTCGGTCATTCTTGTGACAACATCGCTTATATCATTATTGCTGAGCGAGAATTCTTGTTTTTTCTGTTTGCAGGAAAATAAAAAAATTAATAAAAATGAACAGGTGAGTATGATGCGGCTGCATCTCTGGCTATTAAATTTAAAATAATTATAAGATTGTTGTTTAATCATGTCAATAAAATCATGCAGGCAAAAGATTAAAAAATATGGTTCATTGGTTTGGTGATGGAATCATTTTAATTTATAAGCTTTAATATCTTTTTGATTTATGCCAAATAGTAAATTATTGTTTATATCTAGCACGCTGCGTACATCACCCCAAATATGAAAGCCAGATTGCTGCTGGTTAATATAAGTAAAATCACCTTTACCATCACCTTTCAAAAGCATACCGTAATTCGCATCGGATTTTCCAAAGCGTAAACGGGCCTGGTTTATATTTCCGCATAAAAGCAAATCTTGTTTTCCATCTTTATCATAATCCAGTGAAGTGATGGTAAACACCGGTGAAAACTGTGCCTGCAACGGCAATGGCTTTTCAATAAACTTACCGTCGGCTCCATTTTCAAAATATGCTGTGCCGAGATAATTTGCCTGCAGGTGCTTTGCGCCTTTCATCTCTTCATCAGAAAAAATGTCTTTTATGGTCAGGTCTGCATAGCTTTTATAATCTGTAAATCGTGTACGCATGTTGCTCATTTGGTCCAGAAGTTCATCACGGCTTACGCACGGGTAACTTTTGTGCTGTATGTAAAAGCAAAGCATGGGATCTATCGAGCCATTATTATCAAAGTCTTTATAGTACATTTCAGCAGGTTCCGAATCGCTCACTTTACATTGTGTATTAAAGCCCATATTCCCTACTACCAAATCCATTTTTCCGTCACCGTTCATATCTGAAACAAGCAATTTATTCCACCAACCGCTGTACTCTTTGCTGAAGTAATCTTTTGCTTTATTTTCCAGTTTTCCATTAACATTTATGAATACGGTTACAGGCATCCATTCGCCCACTACAATAAGGTCTGGCTTTTTATCATTGTTTAGATCAACCCATGCCGCATCTGTTATCATTCCGGCCTTTTGAAGCTCCGGTGAAATTGATGCTATTTTATCTGAAAAATTTCCCTTCCCATCGTTTATCAATAAATAGCTCGCGGGAGTTTCAGGATAGTCGCCGGGGATATTTCTGCCACCAATAAAGAGATCTACAAAACCATCGCCATTTACATCCGCGGCCCGAACACAACTTTTGCTAACATGCATTTCAGGTAAAGCGTTGGTGGCTTTTGAAAAATTTCCTTTACCGTCGTTCATATATAACCTGTCCTGTAGCAAAGGATCCGTAGCTGCGTAATTATCATAGCCGCCGCTTACTACATATAGATCCTTGAAACCATCATTGTTTACATCTACAAAAAGAGCATCGGCATCTTCGCTTAATTTATCAGCGTCAAATGCAGGTTGTATTTTTTGGCTAAACCTGCCATCTTTTTGTTGAATATACAAGGCCCCGGACTGGCCGCTTCCTCCGCCTGTATATACGTCTTCAATGCCATCTCCATTTACGTCTCCTTTAACCAGGCAAGGCCCCGAAAAAGAAAGAGGGTTAACCAGAAGCGGTTGTCTCTTAAAGTCGTTGATATTAGTTACGGCATTTCGATAATCTATGGGAGATTTTACTTCTTCAAATATTGGTTTTACCGGATGTGGAATTTGATATTTTTCTCTTGCCTCCTTTTCATTGAGAGTAACAAGTTGATCTGCTTTCACATTCTTAAGAACCTGCTCCTTACCACTTAGCCAAACTACCTCTAATGAATCAACTGAAGTCTCTTTGCCAAGTCCAAAATGCAGGGTTGACGATACAGTAGATTCGAAACCACTCGCAGGCATTTGCTCCAGGTATTGTTTTTGATTTTTATTATAAACAAACACTTTAGCTCCATAACCATCTGTATTTTTATCAGCTCCTTTCAATTTGATTTTTAAGTAGTGGTTTTGTGTTTGTTTGTCTGCATCGTTTCTAAAAATAAAAGCAGGGAGGTTTACATTATTTACGATGAGATCAAGATCGCCATCATTGTCAAGATCTGCATAAGCAGCGCCATTGCTATTTGATGCGGTATCTATTCCCCATAACTTACTAACGTCAGTAAAGCCAAGACCGCCATTATTTTTGAAAATATAATTCACCACATTTGAAGCAGGCATTTGCTGCATCATTTCCAAAAGATCCTCTCTTTTTAATCTTCCTTTGGTCTTTACATAATCATTCATATACTTTAGAAAATCCATGTTAGTATAGTCTTTGGTATAGCCATTGGTTACGTAGAGGTCTTTCCATCCGTCATTATCATAATCTGCAAATAAAGGTGCCCAACTCCAGTCGGTATTGGAAATACCTGACAATTGGCCAATTTCACTGAAGGTTCCATCACCATTATTTATTTGCAGCATATTACGCATGTACTGATAATAAAAGCCCGAGCGAAGCGTAATATCAAACTTCTCATAATTATCTGCTGCAAATAGTAACTTTTGACGGTGATTATCCTCGGGCAACATGTCTAATGTATAAATATCAGGCAGCCCGTCATTATTTATATCTGTAACATTATTCCCCATTGATGACTTGGAGGTGTGTCCAAGCATGGATTGTATTTTATCGGTGAATGTTCCATCCCTGTTATTGATATACAAGTAGTCAGGAACGTTGTAATCATTGGTTATGTAGATATCCTGCCAGCCATCGCCGTTTATATCTGCAATGCCTGCTCCAAGGCCATACGTCAACTCTGAAGTGCTAAGCCCGGCCTTTTCAGTTATGTCTTCAAAATGGTTATTATTGTTCCTTAATAGCCTCACGCCAATTGTTTTGCTGCTTTTCTTTAGCAAGTCAGCAGTGCTGGCCTCATCCAAAACAGGCAGATTATTGGGGTTATGATTTAATAAAAATAAATCCAAATCCCCATCGCGATCGTAATCAAAAAAGTAAGCTTGTGTGTTATAAGAAGAATCCGCTAAGCCATATTGTTGCGCCTGCTCATTAAAATGGGGAACTCCTTTGTGATCATTTCCTGCGTTAATAAATAATTGGCTAATCCTGTTCTCACCTCGTACTTTGCCGGAATAACTCACAAATATATCCGGCTTACCATCTCCATTGATGTCTGCTATTGTTACGCCTGTTCTCCATGGCGCTTTCCTGTTTTCAACGCCAGCAATATTTGTAATATCCTCGAATTGCATGTTGCCTTTATTCAAATACAATTTATTGTCGGACATATTTCCGGTAAAATAAATATCATCCAACCCATCCTCATTAAGGTCTCCTACTGCTACCCCGCCACCGTTATAGAAGTATTCATACATCATCACATTGGTATTAGGTCCTTCAGTGAGTGTATTGCTAAAGGTTACATGCGTGCTATCCGGAGACAATAGCGTAAATAAATGCGGACCTGTTGGAATGTCTGAGGAGCTTTGTTTTTCAATATTGCTTGTGCAACCAGTAAGGCTTATAATAAGGGATATGGAGCAATATAAAAGAAACCGTATCAAGTTGCCAAAATTAAGGATTTAATATAAATATTTATGCCAGCTTTCACTGGCATAAATATCATAATCTGTAAAAAATTATGGGGCAATTAAGACTTTAATTAGTCATTCTAATCATACCCGGGATTTTGAATCAGTTTTTCATTTTTATTTATTTCATCTCTAGAAATAGGCCTGAAATACATTTTATCATCCCATGTCCGATCTTCAAGTGTCGTATTAACACTATTGGTGTAGGTATAGTTATAAATTGTTTTGTCAAAATGATAGGTTCCTGACAACTCCTGGCCTGGTTTAAATTTTCCAAGCGGGAATATGTAAGTAGGATCACGCCCAAGTGTAGTTGGTGCAATCATCCATCGCCGTGCATCACTATAGCGCTGCTCTTCAAAAGCCATCTCAATTCTCCGCTCGTTCCGGTAGCGTGCTTTTAGCGCCGACCCTGATTCCGTAATAGCAGGCATGCCCGAGCGGAATCGTATTTTATTTAACCAGGTTTTTGCTTCAGTTTCGTCACCCAGCTCTATGCAAGCTTCCGCGTAATTGAATATGGCTTCAGTGTAGCGGAAGAAAGGCCATGGAATATATTGATGCGTGTTATTGTCAACAATGCCAGGATCGGGATCAGTAAACTTGCGCATATAGTAATTGGTAACCGTACCATTCCAGTCTTCAATAGTACTGTTCCTGGTGTCAAGTCCCTGGAAAAGCGTTAATGCACCACCTACTTTTAAGTCATAGGCACCTGTTTGGATCTGGTTTGCTGGGTCAACATTACCTGATATCTTATCGCGTGGCTTCCAGCCTGCTCCATCATATAAAATAGATGCATAAAATCGCGGGTCACGATTTTCATAAGGCGCGGCTTTCTCAGTGGGGTTATTCCAGTCGAAACGACTTCCGTCCATCATTTCATAATCATCCACCATTAACCCTACGGGAGCATTACCTGCCCAGTTGTGATATCCATTTGGGCCGTTGAACAGGCCAACAGAAGCTCCGCCCCATTCGTCTTTATCCGGTACTATATAGCGTCCAAAAATTATTTCAGTGGATGCAGAAGCATCCACCCCTGCCGCTTTGCTTGCTCCTCCCATCGAAATAGAAAGATAATTATTAAACGCTTCCGTAGCAGTCGCAGGTGCCACCAAATCAAGCTTGTAGCCACTACCTTCGTCCAATACTAATTTTGCTGCTGCTTTTGCTGCCTGCCACCTTGCTGTCCTGTCGCCGGTAACATATCCGATGTATTCAGGATGTGCGTATGCTGATATTACACTTGAATTTGCTTTTGCGGTCGGAATGTCGTACAGGTCGCTTGCCGCATATACCAGTATCCTGGATTTGAGTGCTTTCGCAGCAAGATCGGTAGCTCTTCCTAATCCAAGAGATTTGCCGGTTAAATCCTGTATGGCCGCATCGCAATCAGCAATGATAAAATTCACACACTCTTCAAAGGTTGCCCTTTCTGCAGTATAATCTTCGTTTAAGCCATAAATTGTACTTATAAGAGGAACGGCTCCATAATATCTTACCAATTGTTGGTAATAGTATGCACGCAGAAAGTGGGCCTCGCCTTTTAATCTTTCTTTTAAAACATCATCGTCAAATGTTGCAGTTTCAAGATTTTGCAATGCAAGGTTACAGCTTCTTATTCTGCTATACATAGAACCCCATTCATAGGTGCCATTAACCCATCCTAAATTGCTGGGACTCAAACTCCCATTATTAATGGCATCAATACCCCTTCCCGGATGAACAAAAATTGTTTCATCAGAAAGAGAAGAGAGCATTTGTTCATCGAAGCCTCCAGCACCTAAACCGTTATAAATTTCGGTTACAAAAGCCGTTGACAGCGGACCATCGGCCCACACAGCATCTGATGATATTGAATCTTTCGGAACGGTGCTGAGAAAATCCTTATTACAGGAATTAAACAACATTATAGCGAAAATGAAGCCCGGGATAAATATTAAATTTCTTTTCATAATGTATTTTTTAAAAGGTTACGGATGCACCCGCGTTAATAATTCTTGCCTGGGGATAATACTGTCCGCTTCCGCTCGTGGATTCCGGATCATATATTTTCATTTTATCCCATGTTACAAGGTTTACACCGCCAACAAATATTCTAAGATTGCTAATTCCTGCTTTTTTAAGAGAAGGCAGCGTAACATTATAACCAATCTCCACATTTTTTAACCTAAGGTAATTGCTGCTTCTCAGCCAATATGTATTATTACCTGCTCCTCCTCCTGAATAGTATGTATTACCTCTGTTTGCAAGGCGGGGATCCACACTGCTCGGGTTATCAATGGACCAGCGGTGGTCATAGCTATATTGAAGGTAGTTTCCTATATCCCCTGATTCTGTTCCAATAAATAACAACCCTCCCGTAGCACCCTGGAATAAGATGGAACAGTCAAAACCTTTGTATTGGAGAGAAATATTTACACCACCTGTAAATGTAGGGTCACGGGTCTGATCCAATCTTACCTGATCATCGCCGGTGATTTTTCCATCTCCGTTGATATCTTTGAATTTCATATCTCCCGGACGAAGGGTTCCACCGCCAACACCGCTGTAATCAATCGTATTGGCATCAATTGCTTTTTGATCAACAAAAACACCATCATATTGGTAAGCAAGGAAAGAAAAACCATTAGTTCCATAAGGATGGCCTGTTGCTCTCTGATAATCCGGAACACCTGAAGGTTCATCCCAAAATGTAACTTTATTTTTGGCATATCCGCCATTTACACTTATGCTATAAGTAAAGTCGCCTGCCTGGTCATTGTATCCAACTTTAAATTCAAAGCCCCTATTTTCTACTTTTCCAAGATTTACCGGAGGCAGAAGACTGGCGATACCAGAGCTTTGCGGTATCGAACCTCTTTGTTGGATCAAAGCTTTATCTCTTTTATTTACAAAATAATCAAATTCAATATTTAATCTATTCCTTAAAAGACCTGCATCAAAGCCAACATTTATACTATTTCCTACTTCCCAGGTAAAATTAGGATTAGGGACTTTCGTTTCATACAACGCTCTTGCTACCGCATCATCAATGATATAACTGCTAAATCCATAAGTTCCAAGGAATTGATACTCCGCTAAATTGCCATTAAAGTATGGTTCTGCACCCATTTGCCCCCAGGAAGCACGAAGTTTAAGGTTGTCGATAAAATGAATGCCATTCTTAAAGAAATTTTCTTCCGAAACGCGCCACCCCGCCGTTACACCCGGAAAGAACCCAAAACGATGGTCTGGAGGAAAAATATAGGATCCATCATAACGCCACAAAAATTCTGCTATATATTTTTGTTGATAATTATATCCCACCTTTCCAAAATAGCTCAAGCGGGCTCGATCATAAGCGCCGCCACCGTTATTCTTTTCGGCATCGCCACCAGCGAAAATCTGGTCGATTGCAGTGGAAATATAGTACCTGCGGTATGCATTAAAATATTCATCCTTTAGTGTCTCCCGCTGTACGCCAGCCAGGAAGTTAATAGCGTGATCGCCAAATGTATGATCATAATTGAGTAACCCCGATAAATTAATACTCAAGTTATTCTCTCCATTTTGACTCAGTCGCGGATCGGTGAAAGTGGAGCGCAATTCCTTGGTAAGCGCCGGTGTTTTACCGTCAGCTTCGTAGGACACTTTATCCCACGAATACAAATACCATGGAGTTGCCCATCTTCTCCCGTTGTATTGATATTTATCTACTGCCGCTGTCCCAGTTAATTTTAAACCATCTATACCAGGCACGAGAACTTCGATCTTACCATTTGTTTGAAAATAATCTCTCTTATCTTTATCATAGCCGGTTGCATTAGTTGCAATCACAATTGGGTTTTGTCCATTTTCGATATCACGGCCGGGCAATCCGTTGGGCCATATTTCAGGCTCGTTTGGTTTTCCCCTCATCAACATTCTAAAAATAGAACCTGCACTTTCAGTTGGGAAAAAGCGGTATTCTTCCCGGGCGGTTATACCTACAGATACATTAATGTATTTATTAACCTTTGCATCCATGTTTAAGCGAATATCATATTGCTTATAACCTGTTGCAGAATTCTTATAGTACGCGTCCTGGTTTTCATAACCGAGAGAAGCCATATACCTGATATTTTCTGATCCGCCGCTTACTTGAAGACTGTGACGTTGTTGTGGCGCCCATTTTTTTAGCGCGTCTCCAAACCAATTTGTATTTGGATGACCCCATGGGTCAGAACCATCTTTATATTTCACGATGTCATCTGGGAAGAAGCCGACAGGAGAACTGACTGTCTGACCATTATCTGTTCTTACATAAGTTCCTGTTGTATTTAAAGCATCCCAGGCAGCTTTCCATTGATCAACCGGAACCTGCTCAAATACATTAGCCTCGTTTCGAATAGCGCCATATTCAACAGCATCAGCCAATTTAGGAATAACTGTCGGCTGGGCCCAGCCAAAGTTGACATTATACGACAATTGAGGTTTCCCCGTTTTGCCTCGTTTTGTTGTTATCAAAATAACTCCATTTGCTGCCCTTGAACCGTAAATAGCCGCGGCTGCGTCTTTTAAAACAGACACGCTTTCAATATCAGCCGGATTTAATCGCTGAAGGCCCCCCTCACGATTTGGTACGCCATCAATTACGATTAAAGCATCTGAGTTTCCAATGGAATTTGTACCCCGGACGCGTATGGCAGACCCATCATAACCCGGCTCACCACTGCTATTGATAGCCGTAATACCGGGCAGCCGGCCTACAAGGGAATTCGATAAATTTACATTGGAAGATTTGGCCAGTTCGGCACCCTTTACCTGGGCGACTGCACCTGTAACGGTAACTTTTTTCTGAGTTCCGTAACCCACAACTATCACTTCGTTAAGGCTGCTGGCAGCAGTAACCAGGTCGATAGAAAAATTAGTTGCTTTTCCTACCACTACTTCCTGGCTTTGGTACCCAATGTTGGAAATTACCAGGGTAGTTTTTGGGCTCGGAACGTCAATGGAAAATGCCCCATTTTCATCCGTAGTTGCACCGGTTTTTGAACCTTTTATTACAACACTGGCATTCGACGCAGGACCACCCTTATCATCTTTTACAAGTCCTGTTACATGAATTTTATTTTGTGCACTCGCGCCAAAGCCCAAAAGAATAATTAGATTGATAAAAATCAACCTCTTAAAAAAGCCGGGGGAAAAGTTTGATGAATTTATGATAGACTGGCAGTGTTTTGTAAATCTTTTCATGTCGCAGTTTTTTGATTTAGGAGTTAATGATTCAAGAGCAGTTCGGAAATATTTATTATTACTTGTATAATTTACAATTAATCGATAACGTATTTTTTTTATGTTGGAAAAATTTTTTTAATAAAGGGAATGATACTTTTTTTTATACAAACAAATTAGTTCTGGATGCCGGTACACAAAGATTACCTAGGGCATTTTTGCTGCTGACTATTAGTTAATCCTGATTCGTTAATGTAGGGCATGTCTTACAATCGTTTCACAAAGCCGGGGTAATATTGATTAAAATTAAAAAATATTTTTATTATTCCAATTTTATTTATTCACCAATTTTTAATTTTTGCCATATTAAATTTATTTTGATGAATTTATTTTGCGATTATGTGTAATAAATACAATTAATTTATATAACCCTATTTAAACAAAATCTTTTTCTAAAAAATGCCGGACCGGGTCTGTCAATTATTTCAATTTTTTATCCCAAAAATTGAACTTATACAAAATCATAAAAAGTGTAATATTACATGACCGACCGGGAACAGTCATTTTGGAACGAAGGGAACGTTAACAAATTTTATTTTCCGGCTAACGCATCAAATTCAAATAGAATTCCCGGGTCGCCATTTTTGCCTTCTGAACTTATATAAAGTTTTCCTTCGGGGGAAAAGCATATTCCCTCTGGCTGTGGCATAAGATCTTTATCAATAAATTGGAAATCTTTTAGTTTACCGTCGTGAGAATACACCGCCATACATTTATTATCTTTTGTTGAAAGAATATATATATCATGCGTTACCGGATGCACAGCAATGGCTGATGGATTGAATTCAAGTTTTTCATCTGCTACTTTTTCAAAATCTTTTTTGTGAATCAACATAAAAGGCTGATCATTTAATTTTTCCGAAGACATATCAAAATCATAAACAGCTCGTGTTGATTTTTTTTCATCGGGCACATCGGATTCATCTTTGCAGGCAAGCAATAGTTTATTGGTTACGGGATCATAACATAAGCCTTCTGTATTATTTTCTTTTTTTAAAAAAGTTTTAATCTCCTCTACTTGTGGCTTGTTTCTCCAATCAGAAATCTTAAATAATACACCATGGCTCCAAAGTGCATATACAACATCATTTACGATAGTTACATCTTCTATATCAAATTTGTCTTTGTCTTCATCTTTAAATTTTATCGCTTTTTCAAGCGTCGCGTTTTTGTCATCAAGTTTTATTAAATATAAAATAGGATTAAGGTCCTCGATAAGTATAAGGTGATTCTCATCTATCCAGGTGTTGCCTGAAACCTCAATTAATTGGGAAGGCAAAGTCCAGTTGTGCGTAGGTTTGTTTAATTCATATTTAAATTGCTCGCCGGATGAGTTTTTCTCCGATGAATCATTTTGGTTATCTCCACCTACGGTAACAATTACAGGATTTGATTTACCGCTATCATTATTGGTTGAACATGAAAAAAAAATAGTCAATGAAATGATACTTGCGGTGATTTTATGTAACATAGATTATCGTTTAATTTTTTTTGACAGAGTAAGTTCGCAAAGCTAAAGCATATCATATAATGTAGGTGTAACTGGTAAAATGTTTTATCGTCATTGTCGTGACAAATTCTTGAAATTACAGCGCATTTTGTAGTCAAAAATGGCTGAAAGATCACTGTACCATTCTAAAGTTGTCTAACTTTATATGACTGACCGCAAGTTGTATTTTTCTCAAAAAAATTAATATGCTAAGAAGTTTAAATCATCTCGTTGGATTTACAATAGGAGCTACCGACGGAGATGTAGGAAAAGTGGAAGAATTCTATTTTGACGACATCACCTGGACGGTAAGATATATGATTGTAAAAACCGGCGGATGGCTCACCGGCAGAGAAGTCCTCATATCGCCAGAAGCCATTCTTGTACCCGATTGGGAAAGTAAAATAATTCCTGTAAATCTTACAAGAAGCCAGGTAAAAAACAGTCCGGACATTGATACTGATAAACCAATATCGAGACAGGAGGAAGAAAAGCTTTTTGCTTATTATCCCTGGCAAAGCTATTATAATGCAGGGTTATATGGGGATGGAATAGGAATGATGGAAACTTTTCCACCAATACCATTTCCAAACGAAAACACAGGAGGAGAAGGTGAGATGAAAAAAGAACCTGAAATAAAAACACATCTCCGGAGTACGCAGGAAGTGCATGGATATTATATTCACGCGATGGATGGTGAAATTGGACAAGTTTCAGATTTCATTTTAAACGAAGAAACCTGGGAAATCACTTTCATTGTAGTGAAAACAGGCAACTTCTTTTCTCATGATAAAGTATTGATATCTCCTTTATGGACCCAGGAAGTAAAATGGAATACGCAGGAGGTTGTAGTAAAGGTGAGCGTTGAAGCAGTGAAGAATAGTCCGCATTACGATTCTTCCAGGCCTGTAGAAATCGATTATTCAAAAGATCTGCATAATCATTACGGCTTTCCATCAAGAGTTTAAAACATAAAACCCCGCATTGATAGGACAAAACGGGGCTTTATTTTAAGTTTTTTATTTAATAACTCCACAGGCGATCCTTGTTCCGGCATTGCCTGATGGTTGCGATGTATAATCATCCACGCCTCCATGTACAATGATGGATTTACCAAGTATGTTTGTTTTTTCATCACCACCAAGGGTCCACAAATCTGTCTCCATTTCCATGCTGCCATTGCCTTTGCTATCAAGACTTACATTGCCGATATCTCCTGAGTGAAAGCTGCTGCTGCCCCACTTACCATGATTGGCTCCTGTTGGATTCCAGTGGCCGCCTGCTGCTTTGCCCATATCTGCACAGTCACCTTTTTCATGGATATGTACCGCTACACTTTTGTTAGCCTTTGCAGGAATAGAAAGTTCTAATTTCATTTTTACTTTACCATCCTGCTTATCAAACTGCACACTGCCGGTAACTGTTGTGTCGGGAAACACGCCTGTCACAACCGCTGCTGCATGTTGTTGCATCGCTGTATCCGCTGCCATGGTATGTGTTGAATCCATCGCCATGGCGCTGTTATCTGACATTCCAGTGCTATCACTGTTTCCTGTTGTTGCATCCGTGTCGCTGGTACCACTATTGCATGACACAAAGCAAATGAGTGACAATGTACATACCGATAATTTTAGATAATCAAATAATTGTTTCATTGTAGATTTTATTTAAGGTTAAAATTTTGAGGGTTTAAATGGTGTAAGCTTTATATACCGGTAAAGCGTTTAAGATTACAATGTACTTACATTTTCGGGTTAAAATATTATTGTCTCTTAAATCCAAACTGTTTTCTAGTAACTTCTTCAATGAATTGCACACTGATCGATAAGATATAATGTAATAGAAAATCTTGCCAATATCGTTTTAACTAAAGAAAAATATATATCCTTCCCAAAAAGCTTAGAAGTAAGCAATAGAAATGCCAGTCAACTTAATTGCTCTTCTTATAAGTTTTGGGAATGGGAATTGCGGTACGCATAAATTCTACAAGTAATTTTTTTGAAAACTAAATTTAATTAACCAATGAAGAGTAATTCACATGAATCAACGGCGTTAGGTGCTGTAGGCGCTGCTATTGGAAAGGGACTAATAGCAGGGGCCGCCGGAACCCTTATCATGACTATGTCGCAGCTCATTGAAATGAAGATCACGAAACGAAAGCCCGGCAATGCCCCAGCCAAAGCGGTGAAAAAAACATTGCACATCGAGGCTAGTACGGGCAATAAGGAAGAATTTTCTAACGAAGTGCATTGGGTATATGGAACCTCATGGGGTACATTGCGGGGATTACTTTCACTGGCCGGCATTAATGGTTTTGCAGCTACTACCATTCACATGGCTGCAATTTGGGGTACTGCTATTACCATAGAACCAAAGCTCGATATTGCCCCGCCAATTAAGGAATGGGAAACGAAAGATATCGCTGTAGATATTTTTCACCACCTCGTTTACGCTGTTGCAGCAGGGCTCGTGTATGATGCTATTGACTAATCAAAGCTTTAAGGCAATAATGTTATAGCGTAACATATTTTTTAAATCAATTTTTTCAGAAGTAACGGTGGTATTTATTTACCTTTATAGGTACTAAATACTTTGTTATGTCTCCATTCAATTTATCAAAACCTGTAGCCATTGGTTGCGACCATGCAGGGTTCGAGTATAAAGAAGATGTCATCTCCTTTCTAGACGGCAAAAGCGTTACCTGGAAGGACTTCGGAACTTTTGGAGTTGAGTCGGTAGATTATCCTGACTTTGCCCACCCCGTTGCTAGTGCCGTAGAAAACGGCGATGCAAGCTTTGGTATTTTAATTTGCGGCAGCGCGAATGGTGTTGCTATTACTGCAAATAAGCACCAGGGAATAAGAGCTGCTGTATGCTGGGAAGAAGAGATTGCAGAACTTGCCAGGAAACATAATAACGCAAATGTTATTTGTATTCCCGGCAGGTTTGTAAGAGAGGGACTTGTTGAAGAAATGATTGAGCGATTTATGCATACAGAATTTGAAGGGGGCCGCCATCAAAATCGTGTAAATAAAATTGCATGCGCCTCTGCTAATCTTGTATGAATGGAAAACAGCCGTAGGTAAAACCTTATATATTTGCAATCCATTTGCAAAACATTCGTTCATGAAAAGGTATTTACCGTTACTTTCTATCTTATTTTTTTTCCCTGGCTATTTACTTTCTCAAACAGATGCTGCTGCTTTAAAGTATGCAGAAGATATAACGCAGGCAGGTTTGGAAAAACAACTAACTATTATTGCCTCTTCTGAAATGGAGGGACGGGAAACCGGTACCGCGGGGCAACGCAAAGCCGCTGATTATATTCAAGGCCAGTTTAAAGAAATCGGCTTAATGCCTCCGTCTTCACTCAATGGATATATTCAAACATATCCATTAAAAAAAGATACTCTTATTCCCAAAACATTAAAGATCGGGAAGAACAAATATGTATTTGGTAAAGATTATATCGTAACTCCGGGCTCGGGTGAGGGCAATGAATTTAAATCAAAAGAAATAATTTTTGCAGGCTATGGTATTACAGATATAAATTATGATGACTATGCCGGTAAAGATGTAAAAGGCAAAGTGGTTTTAGTATTATCTGGTGAGCCAAAAGTAGATGGCAAATACCTTATTTCAGGAACTAATAAACTTTCGAGGTGGACGTTCGACTTATCAAAAAAAGCTGTACTTGCCAGGAAACAAGGCGCCGTAGCTTTGTTAGTTATCAATCCGGCAATGGATACTTTAACTTCTTCACTGGCGAACAATTCCAGGAGATCAAATTTATCTCTTGTGCGTGCCGATGATTCATCAAATGCAAAAGTACCCGTTGTATTAATAACAAATTCCCTATCTAAAAATATTTTGAGCAACCAGGAATTTGCTACTATTATTTCCTCAGGCAAATCTCTTGCCCCATTAAACGAATTCTCGTTCGATAAAAAAATCAAAACGAAATTACAATACAAAAAAATCAATATCCCGTCAGAAGCGAGTAATGTAATTGGCTATATTGAAGGCACCGATAAAAAGAATGAGTATGTTTTTCTTACGGCGCATTATGATCATCTCGGTAAAAGAGGAGATGCAATTTATTATGGCGCAGACGATGATGGCAGTGGTACGGTAAGTGTAATAGAAATGGCCCGGGCATTTGCAAAAGCAAAAGCTGATGGCAATGGCCCCAGGAGATCGGTGGTTTTTATGACCGTGAGTGGAGAAGAGAAGGGGTTATGGGGTTCAGAATATTATTCCGATCATCCTGTATTTCCATTAGAGAATACTTCAGTTGACTTGAACACTGATATGGTCGGCCGTATAGATACTGAACGCAAAACGAGTGACAGCTTGAATTATGTTTATGTAATAGGCCATGATAAACTAAGTACCGACCTGCCGGTAATAAACGAAGCGGCAAACAAGAAACTCACAAACCTCACATTAGATTATAAATATGATGACCCCGAGGATAAGAACAGAATTTATTTTCGAAGCGACCATTACAATTTTGCCCGCAAAGGAGTTCCAATATTATTTTTTTATGATGGTATGTTGCTGGCAGATTACCATAAGCCAACAGATACAGTTGATAAAATTAACTTTGCCCTGATGGAAAAAAGAGTGCAGCTTATTTTCTTAACTGCATGGGAAATTGCAAACAGGGATGAGATGCTGAAGAGAGATTTGGCATTACCTGAAGGATCGAGATAATATGGATATGGCTGGATTTATATTATTTCTTATTTTTTTCAATATACTCTTCCACATTATTATGAAACCAGTTTCCGAGATCAGAAGCGATGGTATTGATTTCATTTTCTGTCAACTTCTGGTGATATAATTTGTTTATTGGTTTCGCAGAAAGCCAGGTAATCTCATAGGCATTGTCATAAAAATTTATTTTAATCTCACCCGCATTCATGCTTACACCATTATCAATATTACGAAGGCCCTTAAAACTGTTCTTGATCAATAACTGTCTGTTTTTCATTATAGCGGTGATATCATTTTTCAAATAATTTTTCAGCTTTATATTAAAATTTTCTCCAAAAGAGTTACCACCAATCTCAGAGTGGTCAAACACAAAACTTACCCTTCTTGAAAGAAATAAGGGTTCAAAATCTTTTAGATTTTTTTCCCATTCATCTATAAGAGGAATTAATGAATCTGAAACAACTTTTTCAATCGCATCTTTACCATATTTCATCTCAACCTTTACGTCAGGCGTTTCACCTAATTTTCTTTTGAGCAGTAACATTTTTTTGTCAAAGTCTTCGGGCTCATCAATTTTTTCACCTTTAGCCGCTTTGATAGAAATATCTAAAGACCATATAACCTGTTCAGCAATGTAATCAACAAAAACATCCATGTTCCCAACATCTGCCTGGTTCAAAGCGAACAGGTAATTCTTTTTATCAGAAGATTTTATAACCACTGGGTGCAGGCCATTTTTCAGCAATATATAATTCATCAGTAAGCGCGAGATACGCCCATTGCCATCATCAAAAGAATGGATTCGAACAAATTTATAATGCAATAATGCGGCTAAAGTCACAGGATGTAATTCGCTCTTTTGCTCCTCATCTTTGTACCAACTCATCAATTCACCCATTTCAATAGGCGTATTTTCCGGGGAAGTGTAATGAAACATCTCACCATTCTGCAGCCGTACAGAATTAGGCTGTTCTTTATAGTTGCCCACTTTAATCAATCTTCGGGTAGGTTGCCCATCCACAGTTAACGCCTCTTTCCAAAAAGGGCGGACCAGCAACATTTCATGGACGTTTTTTATAGCCATTTCAGTAAGTGGCCTTTCTTTATCTTTTGCCCAATCTTTAATAAGCTCAAATGCCACATCGTGTGATTTCATTTCTTCATATTCCCTTAGCTCGTGGTTACCTGTAGTTTTACCAAAAATCAGCAGCAACTCAGTTTCACCGTAGGTAAGTGTGTTGCCTTCAATATGGTTAGAATTATAATTGAATTCCAAACGAAACTTTTTATCAAGTCTTTGTTGGTATTCCGGTTTTAAAGGCTGCATCTTTGTCAAAGTTGCTGCAAGCCTGTCAATGGTATCTAAAATTGCCTCCATATTAAAGTTTTGACTTGAGCAATGTATCTTAAAATCCTGATTCTTTTAAGTTTGTTCTTTTTGTGCTTCCACACTTTCCAACTATGTTTTTCATCGGCTTATCTTCGTCCTGCGTTGCCGTAGTCCCTTTCAGGTCGTGCGATAAAGCCTTTATCTTCCATCGAAATGCCCTGCCTAAGGTCCAAACCTTAGGCTGCATTAAGACTACGGCGTCGGCACAATCATTAAACTTTCGTTACCCGTTTCATTAACGGATTGCACCGCGAAAAAATAATTATCCTTGGAGTAAGGTAATGTGACATTCGTTTCTCTAGTATATATTTTCTTTTGCCAAACAGGGCTGGTAGTCTCTCTTATTAAAACATAATAGGCTTTTACTTTACCTGTTTTTGGAGGCTGCCACGAAAGTGATGTATTATTGGTCAGCTTCTTTACTTCTATTTTTACTTCTTGTGGCATTGCAGGCGCCTTCGCAAGGTTGGCCAGGTTAGATAAGTTCATCGCCGTGTTCTTTCTCAAATATTCAAAATCAATATGCTCCGGCAGATCGCCATAATTGATTCCGTTTTCAGTCCTCACATCCTGATGTTGGCGTGTATAGTTTTCATTCATCTCGGTGATTCTTACCGCGGCAAATCCATTTTCTACATAAGGTGTATGGTCTCCACCTCTTAAAAAACGATCGTTCCTGTATATCATTACCACTTCGAGATGATCCACATAACGTTCGCCAACTTCCTTTACATAGCGGGCAAGCTGACGCGACTTTCCATCATTCTCTAAACCCAGCGCACGGATCTTTGCTGCATTTTTTTCTGTTTCATACGCAGGCAATCCTTCGCTAAAAACGCGAACTTTTGTATTGTTAATGATATTTGTTTCATTACTATTATTGCTTCCCATGATATCATTGTTGAGGACTGCCTCAATATTCCAGTTTTCTTTTTTTGCTTTATCAGCCATATACGTAGAGCCCAATAAACCTTGCTCCTCGCCACTTACGGCTACAAAGATTATTGTTGCAGGAAAAGAATGTTTACTCATAATTCTTGCACATTCCAAAACTGCTGAAGTCCCGCTGCCATCGTCATTTGCACCCGGTGCGTCTCCTGTTCTGTCCATTACATTGGAGCGCATATTGTCTAAATGTCCGCTGATAATAAAAATCCTATTATCATTGGGATCAGTTCCTTTCAAGGTTGCCATCACATTTCCCAACACCAATGGCACATCCACTCTTCTTCCATTGGGCTGTAATGTGGTAGTATCTATAATTGCGCTTAATCTCCCATTTGAATTTTTAGCAAACTCGTTAAACTTTCTCAGCACATAATTCCTTGCCGCACCAATCCCACGTTTTGGATCTGCTTGTGTACTTAATGTATTTCGTGTTCCAAAAGCAACTAATGTTTTGATATAAGATTGTAACGAATCGGGTGACACTTCACTAACCATTTGAGAGATTTCAGGATCACGGTCAATGATAGTTTGAGCAAAAACCGTATGGGTCAAAAAAAGACCCAGGGCTACTAATATAGTTTTCATGGTGATAGTAATTTTGTATAAAGAAAAGAAAATCCTGCATAACAACATTTATTCAACCTGGAAGTTTGATTCCTATTCGTACAGACACTGTTCGGTTTCGAACACTTAAACAATCACATTTTTTTTAAAACCCTTGCGCAGCAAAGCGTTATGCAGTGGCATATCACTTGCTCATTCTCCAGGGAGAGTTCCTGTATTGTGTTCACCAAATTTGAAGACTACCGGGTTGACAAATTTTCCTGTAACAAAAATGCCCGCAAATACGTCACAAGAATCAACCCTTTAGCATGGGGTGAGTAATGGTGGCCATGGGATTCAACGAAAACCTTAAAACAACAAACGATTACTATGATAAAAATTTATTGGTAATTGTCTTGTCCGAAAATAGGTTTATGAAAAAGGGAATTACCTCACCTGTAAGTAGCCGTATTGTTTGACTTCTTAGTGTTCACCCGGTTGTTGTAGTATAAAGGAGAGCTGTTTCTTTCAACACTTATACTGCCCAAAACAGAAAATGTCTTTTCATTATTAATATACATAAGGCCTAATGTTGCGGCTGAATACATTGAAAAATTGCCCGGCTGGTGAAAACTATTGTAAGTATTTACTTTATTCAAATCAGTCGTAAGAAAAGCGCGGTTAAAATTCAGGTACATTGGCGCTACCGTTACTCCTGCAAACGCATACACATTACTGCTCAACCTATGATTTAATTGTAAACCCAAAGGAGCACCAACGAAACTTACACCACCATTCCGGAAGAAACTATAGCCCCCTATAATATTGCTGTAGCTGCTTATA
>JBBSBD010000097.1:0-21278 GCA_038251675.1 Chitinophagales bacterium
ATGAATATCTTTTGCCTCGGTCAATTGCGCCCATCGCCCATGTATCATAAACCTGTCCTTATACTTTGAAGCCAGTTTTTGCTTCATATCTTTTTCAGGACAATTCATTTCAAAGGGTGGAAGGTATTCGCCATCGGGCATTGCTTCGAGTCCATCCTTATTACCGCAAATGCCTGAGAAAATTTCTACATGCGAGTACCACGGAGCTATATCATCATAACCTATTGGCCATTCAATACCATAACCATATTTCGCGGGATTTATAAATTCATATTTACTCCACCTCGGGCATGCTCTTCCCCAAATTAAAGACTTGCCGCCAACCTGGTAACCGCGAATCCAGTCAAATGGCTTTTCCTGTACGTAAGGATGATCTTTATCTTTTATAAAAAAATGATCAGTAGAATCATCGAAACCCGCGGCCTTTGTAATCAATGGATTTTCCTCCATAAATTTTTCAGTCATTGCTCCGCGGTGTTCGAATTCCCACGGATTCATGGTAGCCGTAGGATAATCTTTAAGATGAACCACATCCCTCCCTCTTTCAAGCACCAATGTCTTTAAACCCTTTTCACAAAGTTCTTTTGCAGCCCAGCCACCGCTTATTCCGGAACCAACAACTATTGCGTCAAATGTATTTTTTTGGGTACCTTTTGAATTGACATTTACCTGCAGAGAATCACCGGGCATACACAAGGAATTTAAATCGTAAAAATTGATTTTCGAATTCTAATATTTTTTCAAGATATTAAAACTATCACGGCAAACGACAAAAAATTTTGTTTAATTTTCTTGATATAATTTTATAAAATCTTTAATGGAGTTGTTCAAAAAATAAATTATGCAGCAGACTAAAATAGCCATTCTCGGCGCGGGTTTTATCACCGACATTCACATGGAAAGTTATCACCGTTTTGTGCCTGAAGCAGAAGTTGTAGCAGTCTATGCCAGGAACATAGATAAGGCAAAAGCATTTGCAGAAAAATACCACATTCCCCAATGGTTTAATGATCTTGATGAAGTCATAGAGAACTCCGGATGCGAAGTGGTGGATATTTGCCTTCCAAATTATCTTCATGCCGAAGCAACTCTTAAAGCAGCGGCGGCGGGAAAACACATCATTATTGAAAAGCCATTGGCGGTCACTCTTGAGGAAGCAAACGAAATGATTGATGCCTGTAAAAAAGCAAACGTAAAATTGATGTATGCCGAAGAACTTTGCTTTGCGCCGAAATATGAAAGAGTAAGGCAGTTGGTAAATGAAGGAGCTATCGGGGATATATACATGCTTAAGCAGGCTGAAAAACATTCAGGGCCGCACTCCGATTGGTTTTATGATATTGATCTCTCAGGCGGTGGTGTACTGATGGATATGGGATGTCATGCAATTGCATGGTTTAGATGGATGCTCAAAAATGCAAAGGCGACCAGTGTGTATGCAACGATGTCAACAGTTTTACACAAAGAGAGAACCAAAGCAGAAGATAATTCTGTGGTGATTATAGAATTTGAAAATGGCGTAACAGCAGTTGCCGAAAATAGCTGGGCCAAGCATGGGGGTATGGATGACAAGAGTGAGGTGTATGGAACAGGTGGCGTTATTTATGCTGACCTCTTCATGGGAAACGCAGCGATATCATATAGCAAGAATGGCTATGGCTATGCCATGGAAAAAGCGGATACCACTGTCGGCTGGAGCTTTACCGTTTTCGAAGAAGCCTTCAACCAGGGTTACCCACATGAGCTAAAACATTTTATCGAATGTGTGCAACAGGATAAGCAGCCAGTTGTGACTGGTGAAGACGGAAGAGCGGTGCTTGAAATTATTTACGCTGCTTATGCGTCAGCCGCTGAAGGAAAAAAAATAATGTTGCCATTTACACCGATGGTTACAAAACCAATTGATCTTTGGCTTGGAACTGCCGAGAGCATGTAAGTTTAAACAGTTTCACGCAAAGGCGCAAAGGATCTAAGGCGCAAGGGAAGGAAAGGCGCGAAGATTAATTTGCGTACTTATTTTACTTTGCCTCTTTACGTGAAAAAAATTATTAACCCTATATAAAATAAATGAAACTTATTATCGGTAACACTTATGAAGAGATGAGTAACAGCACAAAGATTAATTTGCGTACTTATTTTACTTTGCTTCTTTGCGTGAAAAAAATTATTCGTTTTACATAAAATAAATGGAACTTATAATTGGTGACTCTTATGACGAGAGGGAAAGGCGCAAAGATTAATTTGCATACTTATTTTACTTTGTCTCTTTGCATGAAAAAAAATTATTAACCTTAAATAAAATCAATGGAACTTATAATTGGTGACACTTATGAAGAGATGTCGAAAAAAGCAGTGAATGATTTGTTGGAAATTTTGGAGACAAAAGAGAAGCCGTTATTATGTACTGCTTCCGGAGATTCACCCAAAGGAGTGTATAGAGAATTAATAAAACAGGTACAAGAAAAAAAGATTGACATCTCGCAGTGGACGTTTCTAAGCCTTGATGAATGGGAAGGCATGAATGGTAATGATGAGGGCAGTTGCCGGTTTCATTTAGATAATGATTTATTTGGCCCATTGAATGTTGCAGAAAGTAAGATTGTATTTTTTGATGGCAGAGCTTCTGATCCCGAAGCTGAATGTGAACGCATAGAAAAATATATCGGCGAGAATGGCGGAGTTGATGCTGCCATTGTTGGCCTCGGAATGAACGGCCATGTAGGAATGAATGAACCGGGTACTCCGGCAGACTCACGTACACATGTGGCCAAAATAGATAGCACGACCCAGGCAGTAGGGCAGAAATATTTTAAAGAAGAACAAAAACTTACTCATGGACTAACTTTGGGGTTAAGCACTTTATTAGAAACAAGGAATGTTATGTTGCTGGTGAGTGGGAATAAAAAAGCAGGAATCGTTCAAAAGATCTTGGAAGAAGATATATCAGAACAACTGCCTGCAAGTATTCTCCGTCGCCATAAAAACTTCTACGTCTATTTAGATAAAGATGCCGCGGCCAATTTGAAACAAAAATAAGTATGGATAAAAAATTGATTTTAGGAATTGACATGGGTGGCACCAATGTGCGTGGCGGGCTGGTGAATGAATCTGCATTGACCGGTATCGTTTCTAAAAAAATTAATGCACAGTCTTCAGCGGAAGAAGTGCGTGACGATTTGTTTTCATTTACAGATGAGTTAATTAATGGCTCTGTAACAGCTATAGGCATTGGAGTTCCTGGTCTGATGGATGAAGAAACTCAGATGGTATTAGATGTAATGAATATACCCTCATGGAAAATAGTTCCATTAAAGCAATGGATGGAACAACGTTATAAAGTTCCTGTGGCAATTAATAATGATGCTAACTGTTTTGCGCTCGGTGAATTTTATTTTGGCAAAGGAAAAGGCTGCAATTCAATGATTGGCCTTACCATTGGAACAGGGTTGGGTTCTGGAATTATTATCAATCAAAAATTATATGCAGGAAAAAACGGTGGTGCGGGTGAATTTGGAATGATCGATTACCTTGATAAGTATTATGAATACTATGCGAGCGGGCAGTTTTTTAAAAACGTTTATGATATACCAGGAGACGTCGTTTTTAAAAATGCGCAACAGGGAAATAATGAGGCATTGAAAATGTATAAAGAAATGGGCATGCATCTCGGAAACGCCATAAAGATGATTCTATTTGCGCTGGATGTTGAAGTTATTATCCTGGGAGGATCGGTACGCTATGCGTGGCCATATTTTAAAGATGCGATGTGGGAACAGCTTCAAACATTTCCTTTTACGAGAGCACTGGAACATTTAAGAATTGAAGTTTCTGAACTCGATAATGCGGGGATACTTGGAGCGGCCGGTTTGTGTTACCAATGAATAGAACCGATCTAATAAACAATTGATGCATGAAAAATTATTCAACAATTCTCACTCTTATGGTTCCAGGTCTTTTCATCTGTGCATTTGTTCAATCGCTTAAAGCACAGGAAGCAAATACAGAACCCGCAAAGAAACAAATTGCAAATGCAGAAGCTGACTTCGCTAAAATGGTGGCTGAACAGGGAATTGCAAAGGCATTCTATTATTTTGCCGATGACAATGCAACGATAAAAAGGCAGAATGATACTTTAATTACGGGTAAAGAAAATATCAGGAAATTTTATGCTACACCTTTTTATGAAGCCGCTAATGTAACATGGTCTCCTGGTTTTATAGAAGTATCCGCTGCCGGAGATTTGGGCTATACTTACGGTAAATATGTATGGAAAGGAAAGGATGGTTCAGGAAATCCGGTCGAATATCGCGGTCTATTTCATACCGTTTGGAAAAAGAATAAAAAAGGAGAATGGAAATGCGTATGGGACTAACGATGCAGCATAAACTCTACCTGGATATTTTTAGAACGTTATAGAGCTAACTCTTTCTCTTATTCAAAAACTGATTCAATGTCAAAAAAAATAAATACAGCAAATGTAAACACAGGTGTTGTTGGGCTTGGCCTCATGGGATGCAGCATAGCAACCTGCTTATTAATGGCAGGACATAAGGTAATTGCCATAGCTCCTATCGCGGCAGATCTTGAGCATGCAAAAAAAAGAATCGATCATCATTTATCAAAAGCAAAGCAAGAAGGTTTAGTAAATCATTCGCCTAAATATTTTTTTAAAAGGCTTACCATCACTGAAGATTATTCCTTGCTGAACGATTGTAAACTCGTAATAGAATGCACCCTTGAAAATATTGACATAAAAAAAATAGTGTATAAAAAAATTGAAAAGGTAATTAACAAAGACGCCATTCTCACCAGCAATACATCGGCTATACCGATCAGTATCCTTCAGAAAGAGACTAAATATCCGGAACGTTTTTTTGGCTTGCACTGGGCGGAACCTTCTCACACAACACGTTTCCTTGAGATCATTTGCGGTGAGCAAAGTGATATTCTGAAAGGCGAATATTTATACGAGCTATCTCACCATTGGGGCAAAGAACCGACACTGGTACGAAAAGATATAAGAGGTTTCATCACAAATCGCCTTATGTATGCCATGTACCGTGAAGCATTTTATCTGGTAGAAAATGGTTATGCAACAGTAGAAGATGTGGACAGAGCCTGCCGCAATAATGCAGGATATTGGATGACACTTGTCGGCGTTTTTAGGTGGATGGACCTCACCGGAGTACCTGCATATCACAATGTGATGAAAGACTTGTTCCCTACTCTTTCGAACAGTACGAAGATTCCTAAGTTAATTGACGATATCGTAAAAGATGGCGGCAAAGGTGTCGCGAATGCGAAAGGGTTTTATGACTACACTCCTGAAGAAGCTAAACTTTGGGAAGAAACCTTTACTGAATTCAGTTATAAAATACGAAAGCTTGCTTTAAAATATCCGGCTGATGTTGTTAAGAAAAAAATGAAAGTCAAAACACTTACTAAGCAGTTCAAGGCAAAATGATCAGGGTGTTCGCAATTTCAACAGTACCGCAGTGGTGTCATTTACTCCGGCTATAATACTTTGGGATTTTCCTGTTTTAATTAATTGAAGACTCCTCACATTGCCCCTGATATTTAAACCACTTTTTTGCTGCGGCACATAGGTAAACTCACCTTTTCCATTCCCAAGTAATACCACACCATGGTTAGCGCTATATCGCCCAAATTTTATTCTTGTCCATGTATTGTTACCTGTTAGTACAATGTCTTTTTTGCCATCACCGTTTACATCTTCTGTCACGATGCCATACACCGGGGCATATTGCGCAGCTAAAGGCAAAGGATGTACCGCAAAGCCTGCACCGCCCTTATTTTCAAGGTAAACAGTTTGCATCATCTCTGCTTTTAAAGTAGTGGCATCTTTCAATTGCTCCGGCGTAAACAGGTCGTTGATTGTAGCAACAGAGTACTCTTTGTATTCAAGGAACTTTTTCTTCAACCCCGGAAGTTGCTCAACAATATCATCCCGTGAATTATATGGGTAAGAAACGCCATCGATATAATAACAGAGTACCGGATCGATTGTTCCATTATCATCAAAATCCTTGTAACAAATCGTCATGGGTTCCTTTTCATTAACATGGAACTGGGTATTCAGCCCGCAGTTGCCAACGATAAGATCCACATCGCCGTCGCCATCCATATCATCAGCATAAATCCGGTTCCACCACCCGCTGCTGGCAAATGGAATATACGTTGATGATTTATCTATTAGCTTCCCCTTTTGGTTAATGAAAACTTTTACGGGCATCCATTCACCAACCACTACCAGGTCAGGCTGCTTATCATTATTAAGATCAATCCATAAGGCATCCGTTACCATTCCGATATGCTGCAGCTCGTTGCAAACCGTTGCTGTACCATCTGTAAATTTTCCTTTCCCATCATTCAACAATATAAAACTTTCAGGAGCAGTTGGATATTTGCCCGGCACTACCCTTCCGCCAACAAATAAATCCAAATCGCCGTCACCATCGATATCCGCTGCTTTTACACAACCCTTACTCGATAGCAGTTGAGGTAAGGCATTTTCTTTTTTCTCAAAATTTCCCTTGCCATCATTCAGGTAAAGCCGGTCCTGGAATGCCGGGTCATTTTCATTGAACTCATATCCTCCACCTGCAACGTACAGATCCTGGTCACCATCATTATCCGCATCAAAGAATACCGCGGCCACATCTTCACTGGCAGCGTCATTTGATAAAGAAGACTCTGACTTCGCAGTAAATGTATTGTTCGCGTTTTGAATAAAAATTTGTGAAGGCTGATCTTTCGCTCCCCCTATAAAAAAGTCTTCAAGGCCGTCTTTATTAACGTCAGCAACTTCAATAGAAGGCCCCTGGCGTGAAAGATAATTGGGCAATAATGTTTGAACATTAAAGTCGTTGAACTTATTTTCATGATGTTGAACGCCGGGCATGGCCGCTTGCATGAATAGTTGATTTCCGGCAATAGCTGTTGTATCATACACCCACTTTCCTTTCGCGTCAGCAATTTTAATAGTAAGCGTTTGATTTGGCTTTACCTGTGTGAGCTTTTGATAATTATCATTTGGCCAAATGACCAACACAGAATCCATTAAAGTATTTTTCCCGACACCAAAATTCAATACAGGATCTGATGAAGACTGAAAACCACGTACAGGAGATTCCTCCTGGTAATATTGTTGTCCCTTGCAAAACAGTTTAACCTTGGTCCCAACACCTCGTCCATTTAATGGGTTGCCCTCAAGCTTAACACGAAGAAAATTATTTTTCAAACCGCCTTCAGCATTATTCCTGTAGATGCTTGCAAAGTCATTGCAGTTACTTATTACCAGGTCAAGATCACCATCATTGTCCAGATCGGCATAAGCAGCGCCGGCGGATACGGTTGGCTGGTTCAATCCCCATTCATTAGTCTTTTTAGAGAACGCTCCATTACCATTATTTTGATAAATTAAATTCGGAATTTTATTAATAGGCATCTTTCTTATGTACTCGGGAATTGCATCAAAACTATCTTTATGCATGGACCGTATGAGCCGGTCAATCGAATACTTCATAAAGTCCATGTCAGTATAATCCTTAGTGTAGCCGTTTGTTACAAAAAGATCTTTATTGCCATCATTGTCATAATCACCAAAGAGCGCCGACCAGCTCCAATCGGTATTGGAAACACCGGATAACTGCCCTACCTCGCTGAAGGTTCCGTCGCCATTGTTTTCCTGCAGCATATTGCGGCTATATTGGTAGTAAAACCCATGGGTAAACAGCGCTTGAAATTTATCATAATTTTCCGCTCCGCTGTGCATTTTTATAGCCTTATTATCTTCAGGCATCATGTCCAGTGTCAACAAATCTATTTTACCGTCATTATTATAGTCCGCAGCATCAGAACCCATAGAGTACAAAGAAATTTCATCCATAGATTTTGACAACTGTTCAGTAAAAGTGCCGTTACGGTTATTTATGAAAAGATAATCTGGTTCATTAAAATCATTGGACACATACACGTCTGGCCAGCCATCATTATTAAAATCAGAAATGGCAAGCCCTAAACCAAAAGTTAGTACATCTGAAATAATCCCGGCCTGCCTGCTTATATCTGTAAAGTGGCCGTTATCATTACGATAAAGCTTACTCGCAAAAGCAGCATTATATTCGTTGCGTAGTTCGGGCTTTTCCTGCACTCCGGCAGTATATTTCTGAATGGAATGATTAATGATAAAACAATCAAGATCGCCGTCTTTATCAAAATCAAAAAAGGCAGCCTGGGTTGAATACCCGGAATCCGCCAGGCCATATTCAGCGGCTTTTTCTGAAAAGGTATTATTTCCGTTATTTATAAATAATAAGTTAGTACGCATTTTGGGGTTTATATCTGCGCTCCTGCAGATGTAGATATCCAGCTTGCCGTCACCATTTACGTCTGCCATCGTTGCACCGGTACACCAGCCTTGTTTACCGTCAACAGTGCTCTGTTTGGTAATGTCTTCAAATTGAAAATTCCCCTTATTTAAAAAAAGCCGGTTTCTTACCATTGCGCCGGTAAAAAAAATGTCCTGCAAGCCATCGTTGTTAATATCGCCGATTGCTACGCCCCCCCCATTATAGAAGTAGATATAATTGGCAACATTTAATGGCCCGTCCTCAAAATAGGTGTTTTGAAAATTTATGCCGGTTTCGTCTTTATCCAACGGGGTAAACAAAGTTTGCTCCCCATTTTTACAAGAAACAGAAGCTACTGCAAGAAATAAAAAGGCACAAAAATAATTTTTAAGCATCCGGGAAAAAATGGTCATTGTAAATGTAAAAAACAATTTGTTTAAACAGGCTTTGAAAAGCGCATTGGCTTGCTATTGTCATCTGGAAATAAAATGATATGCCAAAAGTACCCTCCTGGTCGTGGCCTAAAATGAAACAGATTCCACCAATAAAACACTGATGGAATCTGTACTGATATTATTATTTAATACAAATTAATTCTTATCCCACCATAGCGGTGTCGTAACCTTGTCAGGCCCGCCAAGCAATGGTATCGCCGCATCAACGGCTTCTTTATTAACCTGGGTTTCTGAGAGTAGGAATGGTATCCTTCTTATGTATTGTGTGGCTGTATTGGTAATATCAGGATTGTCCGAATTAGCAACCGGGTACAATATAAAAGTTCTGCTTCTCCGGTAGTCGGCCCATGCCTCGTAACCATCCGGGAATAATGCCAACCACTTTTGAATGGAAATCTGTTTTAATTGAGTAGCAGGAGCAGCAGCAAACTTTATTGGCGCGTCAGACACTGCCGGTGAATTAAGATAATCATTCGGCGCCACCGGCACATTCGAACTATTAATATAACTCTGTATAGCTACGTTATCGGTAATTCCCCATTGATTCATGGATGTCGTTATTCCCGCTTCATATAATTCCTTTGGTGTTCCCCCCATGCTCCAGCCCAGTTCTGCTCCTTCTGCTCTAAGGAAATAAGCTTCGGCTGCACACATAATATTTTGTGGTGTGGAAAGATAATCAGCACTGCCACCAAACGAAGGCGATGACCATCTCCTGCCTACTTTAGCATTGGCAGCATAGCTGTTCTTTGGATCTGTGAGTTGTGTAGAAGTAAGCCCGTTGCGCAGGCCATCATAATTACCGTTGCCATTCGGATTGTCACCTGTGGCCCCGTCGGGTATCCAATATTCAACTATGCGTGGATCCTGGTAACCTTTCATTACAGATTCCATAGAAGCACTCATCCTGAATTCATTCCAGTCAGACATTATTGATAAACCATTATTATCATCGCCTGAAAGGCTTTTTTGAATTAAAGCATCATCGCCCGGGCTGCTCATCATCACACCATCGGCGAATGCCGCTTCTCCTTCAGTTTTAGCCCGTGCCGGATCTACTTTTGATATTCTAATGGCAAGGCGAAGGCGAAGCGTATTTGCAAATTTGATCCATTTACTTACATCGCCGGCATACATTATGTCAAACGAACCATAGGGACTGGCGCCGGAATTACTTTTCAAAGTTGCCACAGCAGCCGTTAAACGCTTGAAGAAATCATCATAGATTTGATCCTGCGGATCGTATGGCACTGAAGTACCAGGCACGCCTGCCTGTGAGTATGGAATAGGCCCCCAATAATCGGTAACCCTGTGAAAGCCTAATACCCAAACAATATTTGCCAATGCATACTCTGCCGAGTTAGGATCGGCAGCCTCCAGGATTGACTGAAGCTGCGGAACCATATCAGTATAAATCGGGTTAAAAGCGGAACCAACCCAATCCATTCTTATAACATTCCTGTCGGAAGGGAAATAAGTAGCCGTACACGCAAAATATTGGGCATACTGATCTGAAAACAAACTTTGTGCAACCTGGTACGTCCAGATACTTGGTGATGCAGATTGCTCCGCTTTTGCAAACAGGTAGGGCAGCTCAGCAGAACCTACCGTAGCAATGGTGTTTCTGTCAGTATTGATACTATCATACTTTTTGGTACAGGCGGATAGCAGGAAGCTCGCGGATAACAGCAGGATGAAGGCCCTGCTTCGGATAAAAATATTTAGTTGTTTCATATTTTAAAGTTAAATATTTTGAATTAAAAAGTAACCTGCAGATTTAGTCCATAGCTGCGTGTGGCCGGAAGTGTACCATATTCAACCCCTTGGTAATTTGAATTACTAAGACTCATATCAGGATCAAACCACATCTTCCTTTTACCGATGCCTGGCAAGTCAAGCCGCGATTCGCCGCGATATATCCAGAACAGGTTTCTTCCAACGGCTGAGAGTTTCAGTGCTTTTACATATTTATTTTCCTTTATTGGAATGGCGTAACCTATTGTAAGTTCACGAAGCCTGAAATTGGTAGCGTCATAAGCAAAGAATTCTCCCGCTCCATAGCGCTTGCCGGATGCTATCTGCCAGAAATCCTGCGCAGTTGTTGTTGCAGAAACGGCGCTACCATTAGCATCAACGCCGCCAAGATTCCATCCTCCTTCCCTGAAATTTTGTGTTACCTCAGGAATACCGCTGAAGGCAAGGTTCATTTCTGTACCGGAAACGATGGTACCACCAATGCGTCCGTCAGTTAAGATCCGTACAAAAATGCCTTTATATTGAAATGAGTTTGACAAACCAATGGTAAATCTTGGATTAAAATTCCCTATATACTGTTGATCCTGGGTTAGTACAGGTTTCCCGTTAGCATCTACCACGTGATTGCCTTTTGAGTCGGTAGCCCATTTAAATGCCAGCAGGTCGCCGTAAGCCTTTTTTTCTTCCACCACAGGTGTTGCTGAGCGGCCAAAGCCACCTCCGAGGTAGAATATTTTCACATCTTCGCTCAGTGCAACTACCTTGCTCCTGTTTAGCGCAAAATTCAAATTAACATCCCAGCTAAAATCTTTGTTAGCAACGGGCGTACCGTTTAAAACAAACTCGAAACCTGAATTTTGAATATTACCGGCATTTATATATTTGTTTGCATAACCTGATGCCGGTGGAAGTGCAACCTGTAGGAGTTGGTTGAATGAATTACTCTTATAATAAGTCGCAGTAAACCCGATCCGGTTATTTACAAACCTTGCTTCAACACCAACTTCAGTGCTTTTAACGATCTCAGGTTTCAGGCCGGGTAATGGAAGTGTTGTACCTCTTGAAAGATATCCGTTGCCTGCACCCTGGCTGTAGTTATAAGTAGGATTTAATAAAGCGAACTTACCGCCGTTTCCAACTTCAGCGTAATTTATGCTGGCCTTAAGAAATGAAATGGTTGTTGGAAGTGTAAATAAATCCGAGAATACAGTGGATACTCCAATTGATGGATACTGAAATGAATATGGCTTTGGCAATCGTGAATCCCAATCGTTGCGCAAGCTCGCATCAAGATAAATAGCATTTAGAAAAGCGAAATTTAACTGGCCAAAGACCGCCTGTGTTTGCACCTGGCTATAACCCTGGCTTGTGGCAGGAGCTTTAGCAAAATTAAGGCTGAACTTGTTTGTAATATTTAACCCGTTTGCATTCGCGTCTGTTTCATCATACTTACTGTCCTGAAAGATAGCGCCCACGCGATACGTAACCTTTAAATCTTTTGTAATATCATTAGAACCATCCAACATTACATCGAACCATTTTTCAGTGACAGTAATATTTCTCTTTTGAAAATCACCACCGGATTTTGCCCACAGGGTGGTTCCAAGAGAAACGGAGTTATCTCCTGCATCAAAGGTTCTGTCGAGGTTGGCCCTTCCGGAAAGATTCAGCCAATTGGTTATTTTATATTTGGCAGTAAGAAAACCTACTACCCTATCTCTCGTTTCATTTATAGAAGTCCTGTATGTTTCCCAATAAGGGTTTTGATAAATAGAACTTAGCGTAGATGGCCATGCTGTAGGCGTTGTAATACCTATATTATTAAGGAAATCATAATTGGAAGCATCACTGGTGGCTACATTTCTTGGGATTTGATAAATATCAATTACCGGTGCATTCTCCTCCCCCGTTCTCGGCCTGTTCTTTATATCCTGGTTTACATAAGTGATCTTGGCATCTGTAGAAAACCGGGAACTTATCTGGTTGGTAATTCTTAAATTAATAGTATGCCTGGTAAGGTCATTTCTTGGAATAATACCTTCGATAAGATTGTTGGTATAAGATAAATAAGTCTGCATTTTTTCAGTACCACTATTAATACCTATTGAATTATTTAAGCTTGTACCATTCCTGAAAAAATCTTTTACGTTATCAGGCTGAGGAGAGTAAGCGGACGACTGCCCTAAATAATTAATATAATTCTGGCCTGTCATCTTTGGCCCCCAACTATCACCCACATACGCTGTGGTATCGGTGCGGAGTTGGTTACCATTTCCCTGGCCATACTGATTTTGAAAATCAGGTAAAGCAAATGCAGATTCAACAGTTATTCCTGAATTAAGCGTAACAGAAAGGCGATCCTTCCTGCCCTTTTTGGTAGTGATTACAATTACACCGTTACCTGCCTGGCTTCCATAAAGAGCCGCAGCAGATGCACCACGTAAAACGGTTACTGATTCAATATCGTCCGGGTTGATGTTTGAAGCACCATCAGATCCCTGTACAGACCCAAAATCACTGGTACCTGTACCGTTAGTACCATTACTATAGGGAACACCGTCCACCACGATCAACGCATTGTTGCTTCCCTGCAAAGACCTGTTGCCCCGCAGTACGATCCTCGCGCCACTACCAGGTCCGCCAGAGCCCTGGTTAATCACCGCATTGGCAATTTTCCCCTGGAAAGAGTTGATTACGTTGTTTGCATCTCTTACTTCTGTAAGCTCCGCAGGTTTAACTGTTTGCGTAGCATACACCAACGTTTTTTCCTTACGGGAAATACCGAGTGCTGTTACTACAACACCTTCAAGCTCATTTTGTACTGCAGACATCCCGACAGTTACGCTTGAACTGTTAGCATCCACAACTTTCTCAATAGTTGCAAAGCCTACACTGGAAATAAGTAAAGTAACTTTTCCGGCAGGCGCATTTATTGAAAATGATCCATCATTGCCTGTAGCTGTTCCTGTAGGCCTGCTCCCTTTTACTTGTACCGAAGCACCAGATACCGGCTGGTCATCCTTTACAGATGTAACTTTTCCGGTTATGGTCCTGGTTTGCGCATGTGCAGTAAAGCAGAGCAGCAGCACCAGTGGAATTAAAAATAATTGGTGGAATTTTCGCATGAATGTATAGTTTTTAATGGCTAAAGTTTTATAATCCCAAAACCGATAATTTCCTGGCTATCTGAAACCAGGCAAACAAATAAAGAAAAGGTTAACTGAACTCTTCTAATTAATGGGCGCTATGTTTTATTATAGAGCCCCCTAAATTAAAAACTCATAAAAGACAAACCGAAAGCGTCATTTTTGTAGGATGGATTCATAAGCGTTAACAATAAAAAGGAACAAAATTAAGCTCCAAATTATCCTTTTGTTAAATCTGTGCAAATATGACAATTTATTTTTTGATTATGATGCATGCAATTTTTTGCATTTTTTCTATTTCCCTGCGCAAACGGTTGCAATTTGCAACGCAAACGTTTGCGCTATTTTCATATGCCGGAAGAAATGCTGCGTTATGATTTGGTTGTCATTACTTATCAACATCACCTTAATTAGTTTTGATTGGAATATCTCCAAATTATGCTCTTGCTATTTTTGTCCCGAAATTTGCATCCATCTTTTTAGTATTCTATAGTTATCATTTAAAGCATTTGCCTCGGGCAGGTTGGCTGTTCTTCCATTATACACATCCAATGCCCATTGCGCCCAAATGTCGCCGGGCTTCTTTTCCAATAATTGCTTTAAAAAATTGCGGGCTTCATCCTGTTTGCCTTCTTGCTTAAATGCGAGGGTGGTTATTAAATTATTGGCTGAAGAATAATAGGCTCCGTTTGCTTCTTTGTGAAAGGAAATAATATCATCAAGCATCTGCGTGGCTGCGCCTTTATTTTTAAGTTGTACATAATTCTGATAAGCCAACCAGTCTTCCAGCCTTTCATCAATGTCTTCTTCGTAAGGTTTTCCTACGCCAAGATTTTCAGGCCATAAGCGGGCAGCATAAATGTATTGCAACGCATTTTTATATTGCTTTTTTTGCATTTGATCCAATGCCAGCATCAACTGAGTTTCCCTGTATAACTGTCTCCCGCCTGTTGCTCCTTCGTTTGGCAAAATGTGAATGGCCTTTAAAAGCTTATTTGCTTTATCATATTGCCCGTTGTCCATCAATACTTTTACATCCAGCATGCCTATAATATAATTGCCGGGGAACATTTTGTAATACTGGTTTGCAATTGACAATGCCGTAGCTATCTCTTTGCTTTTCAAATAATAATTGACCAGGGCCTGCCCATAGCGCCATTGCGATTTATCAAGCTGCGCTGCCTTTTTAAGATCTGCCAGTGACCTTTCGTTATCATCTTTAAACAGCTCCGCTCTTGCTGCATAAAAGGGAGCGTAGTCCAAGGTATCCCCCGAGTGCATGAATAATTCTTTAGCGCCCTGCACATCATTATCGTTCCATTCAATCAAAGCGAGATGATATTTTAAAATCCAATTGTCATTTTGTTTAAGCAATTGTTTCAGCACAGTTGCAGTCTCTCTTCTGAAAGGAAATATTTTTTCTTCACCAGTCTCCTGTATATCCACCGGCTTGTTTTCAAGATAAGCTTGCCAATATTTTACTTCGATATTTTGCGGAGCCAGTTGTAATACCTGGCCTGCTTCTTCATTTCTTCCAAGGTTATAATATTCAATAGCTGTTTCTAAAAATGTTTGGGCCGGCTGTTCGTTTTTTATTGTTGACAAAAAGTGATTTTTATTTTCACTGGATTGATCATTCAAATATTTTTCAAATAAAGCGAAATGATTCAAAGGATCGAAAGCTAAAATGATATTAAGAATTTTATTTGCTCCAGCCTGGTCTTTTTGCAAACGATCGATCACTGCAAACAATTGGTACGCTTCCATTGCATACCTGTTGAAGTCAATACTTTTATTGGCAAACTCCACAGCCTTCTCATAATTATTTTCTTTGAAATATATTTTTGAAAGCTCAGTGTAAGCAGCGCTCCTGTATTCAACTCCCAATGCGGCAATGTCAAAACCGTCTTTTGCATCAACAATATTCCCCAGCGCAACATTTATGATACCATAGTTGTAATTAGCTGCCGGATCGTAGGTATCAACAGAGAGGGCCTTTTTACTTGCTGAAAGTGCCTCATCATATTTTTGATTGCGGTATAGCAGTACGGCGTATTCGGTTAAAGCAGGCAGGTAGTTTGGATCTTTTTGAAGCGCTGCCTTTAATTTTTCTTCTGCGGCAATGTAGTCCCGCTGGCGCATATCTTCTCTGCCCTGTATGTACAATCCATAAGCACTCGTCCAGTCGAAGTCAGCGGGTGCATCTACAGGGCGGCTGATTACGTTGGCGGATGGAGCTGCATCGTATTTTAGTTTGGTACCTCCCAAAGTAGTTACCAGGCTATCACTGTTTATATTTAATCGAATAGAATCTTTAAAAAGCTCCATCGTTTTAAGATTGAGCTTTTTAGAATACACCACATATTCACCATTGGTGATTTTTAATTCATCCTGTATCGGCTGCAAGGGCAAGAAGTAAACTTTCAGCCACCCATTTTCTTTTATAATATTGAGTGCGCCATAATTATTAGCCACCACAAAGCCATTTGTATTTACAACCGGAAACCAGTACTCCGTCCATATATCGGTGGCGTGTGGCCCAAAACCGATGTGCTTGAAAGGTGTGAGTGTACTGCCTTCATCGGCCTGGTTAAACATACGCCCGCTCTGCACTTCCACGTATTGGCCGTCGGTGTCGGTAAGTAATTTTTCCCAGATCATTCCCTGCTGCGACAAGCCCCATATCCACAATTTCTTTCCGGGCTTTGTATCGTGGGTGCTGTATCGGCCCATGCCAAAATTATCATTGTGCCAATATGCTCCAAAGAAATCGCTGTACTTACCAAACACATGATACGACTTGTAGCCACCGAAATTATTATTCTTATACCACGATATATCCTTGCCATTTGTTTTGTTGATTGGCCAGTCGGCATACTCCCCTTCGTGCCCGAGGTATTTTGTACCGGGGTACACAAACTGCAAATCATCTCTCGCTTTTATGCCTGTATTCATCCATGTGTAGTACGGTTGCTCAAAAGGTGACGCATTGTACCAAAAAGATGATGTGGTGAAATAGGCTTTGTCTTTTGCAAGATTGATATCGATTTTCCATGAGGTGCGTGTGAGCAGGTCGAGCACGCCAATAACGCAGCTTACACTTCCATCGGGCCTTTCAATAGTTACATAATCGACAGGCGTTGCGCAATTGGGTGTGTGCCCTATAATGCCATAGTTGGGCTCGATGCCGCCGCTTGTCCATGGCCCGCGCATGGCAACATCCCGAAACTTTACCACGTGGTTGTAATAGATAAAAGACCGGCCGGTTGACTTTTCAATAGCCGCCCATATCTTCCCTCCTATCTCCGGAATGATCATCACCCTTATGTAATCATTTTCCAACTCAACCACTTTCCATTCTTTCTGCACGGGTTTATCGGTATAGCCATCGAAGCGGAAGTAGGGATATATCTTATTAATATGCGGCACCGGATCAGGATCAGAAAAAGGATAGGTGGTAAATGTTTTGTTGTATTCTTTTACCGTGGCCTTTTGCTGAGCAATTACGATTGTGCAGGAAAATAAAAATACAGAAGCAGTAACAACAAATCTCTTCATTATATTAATTATAGCGGTACCAAAAAATGATTTGTATGAAGTACGTTTATTTTTTATAGAAAGCAATGGAGAAAAGGATAGCAAACGATTGCGTGAGATTGGGAGAAGGTTGCATGCGGCAGGAATGTTTGACGCGAAAGTATAAATAGTTAGTTTTAGTTTGCAACAAAAAACTGCTCGCAGCTCAATGATAAAATGTTCACTGATTTTATTTATAGTCATTCCGGCAACTTCTTTTGAACAACCTAAACTACAAGATAAGCTACAAGAGAAGTTTGTTAATGATGCTATGAACGAAAGCAACTATATCGTCTTTAAGCCCGACCTCACATTTAAATACCGATTTGGGTATCATTTGTTTCATGACATTTCCTGCGGGCATTACAAACTGATCAAATACACCATCTTTTTATTCTATGAAACTGATCTTCGCGATACATCATGCAATAAAGAAATAGATGCGACTATTCATTTTGATAGCCGCCTGTTAGTATTCAGGCCCGAAAAGCTTTTTTATGAAGATGACAAGCTCTATGAAATTGAAAAAGGCCGGGTTCTAAAAAGAACTGAAAGATTTCAGCCAAACTTGAAAGTTCCGAAAAGCTCTAAAAAGTATTATCGTCGAAAATATTTTTTGTTTGGCCCTTTAATTTCGAAGACAAAAAGAATTCATTATATGGTAGCAGCGTCAAAGGCTAAGTGGAGAAAATATAAAAAGTAATTTAATAAGAAAATTTGTCTTTGTCTACAATAACAAAAACGAAGGATTGAAAATGACGAGCGGAATGATAGAATTATTTGTATTAAGGTATAGTTAGTATTCAGTGGCACAAGTAAGCTGCGCAAAGGCTGAGCCTCACACCTTCGCCATTCAAGTGCATCATTCTGATAAAGGTATTCAATATTGTTGCGAGGCTTATATTCAAATCCTTAAAAACAACAACATTGAAATCAGTATGACATCGAAGTATGATCCTATGAAAATGCCAAAGCAGAAAAGTGAACGGTACTATTAAGAATGAATTTGAATTGGACAAACCCTTAGTAGATATTAAATATGCGACAAGGGAAATTACAAAGACGGTAAAAATTTACAATCAATTTTGGCCATACCTAAGTTGCCGGATGCATACACCCGATCAAATGCATCAACATATTAATCCAAACCCTAAAAGACTAAAAACAAATATGCTGTGGGAGAAAATATTTTTAGATAATTTCAACTAACAAAAAACGTCAACTAAATTCAGGACGTGACAAAGCTTATACTAACATGAAAAAAAATTTTATGAAAAAAATAACGATCATAGTATTTACCCTTCTCTCTCAAGCAACCATGATATTAGGTCAACAACATAGCAAAAGTGAAATTTCTTTTTCGGTTGGACCAGCTTTTGCGATTGGTAAATTCGCAAACACAGATTTTTTTAGTAATTCATCTGGCTTCGCTAAATCAGGAGAGGCGATAGCTATTTCTTACTTACATGCTTTTTCAAAAAATTGGAAATTTATGGTTAATCTATCAGGACAAAGAAATCCCATTAATACAAACGCTTTTGAAACTACTTTATCAAAATCAAAAATATATCAAGGCTTCACCTTTGGTTCAGACCCTAACAATCCCCCTTCACAAACAAATTTCGCAGTTTATCCAAACTGGCATTTCGACAAAAAATCGTGGCTACTTGGTTCATTGCAAATTGGAGCACTGAGACGATTTTCAACTTCAGGAAAAAATAAATTGTCGCCAATGATAAAAGCAACAATCGGCGCAGTGTATGCATCATCACCAATTTTAAAAGGTATTAGTGTGACAGACACAGCAACTGCAATTATAGAACAAAGCAAAAGTTCAGGAATTGGTCTTATTTATACAATTGGTGGAGGTGTAAATTATTCGTTGACAAACAAAATATTTTTATTCACAACTTTGGATTATTGTGGAACAAGTAACATTATATTCAAAGGTATTAAATCAACATTGACAACTACCAAAGGAACGTTCGGTTCTCCTGGTAATTCAATTCAACAAGCAGTAGTTACTACTAATGGCAAGCAGACAATTAGTTCAATAAATCTTTTATTTGGAATTAGCTTGGTATTATAATTCGGTAAACCTGCCACCAACAAATAAGACTTCGTCGGGCACGAAGTGCCTCCGATGAAGTCCGATGTTGTGCGGAACCGGTGAGTGATCTTCTATGAACTATGGGTTTTGAGTTGAAGGGACTTTGCGGCTATGGTTTGGTGTTATGATGTGCGGTTTATTGTAAATTTCCCTGGTTAATAATCAGCAACACCTGTTTTTTCATCCTGGTGATTATCATTGGCCTCCATTATACGTCCCATCGGGGTTTTCACCGCATTAACTATCCAATAAAAAGAATTGTGTGAAACCCCGAATTATGAGAGACTTTGAACTATAATAAACTCAACCTACAAACTCTTATGGTGTTTGGCTCAAAATGCTTAATAATTGAAAGAACAACCGTAACTATAATTTCGACTTCCTGCAAGCATCGGGGTTTCATTTTCACAAGATTATTTCTTCTTCGTGAATTTAGTATGAAAATGAAAACTCCGCTGGTACACAAAACGGAACCATTAAGAATGAATTTGAAATTGGACAAACCCTTACCAGATATTAAATATGCGATAAGGGAAATTACAAAGACGGTAAAAATTTACAATCAAATACGGCCACACTTAAGTTGCCGGATGCATACACCCGATCAAATGCATCAACATATTAATCCAACCCCTAAAAAACTAAAAGCAAATATGATGTGGGAGAGAATATTTTTAAATAATTTCAATGAATAAAAACGTCAACTTTTTTCAGGACGTGACAGTTTCAAAAACTAAATAGTGGTTGTCTTTAATATTTTCAATTGTAGTTATAACAGGATGTACAGATACAAATTTTTGCATATCGGCCAGGTAGTCAAAAACAATATGGGCCGGTTTATTTATTTTATAGGCAAGGGTCATTTTTAGTTGTTTTTATTGCCGTCCCTCTTAGTTTCGAAATCATTTGCTTCATCAGTACGGGCACAATTATTTTATGAAAGAACTTAACCGGTAAAAAATACAGCCTTCCCCAAAAATTGTGCAACAGCACTGATGTAGAAAGAGTAAATTGGTAAGTTTCGTTTTTCCATTCAGGGCAAGTGAGATAAAAAGAAACCCAGTAATCAAGATGTTTATCTTCCTCTCCGGCTACTATTTCATTTTCTGCTATATTAATTATTTTAAACAAGCCAATTTTTTCTCCCCGTTGTATCGAGGTTGTTTTTTTCATATCTATTGTTACTGATTTAAGACCAAAAGGTTGTACCAGCCTATTTCGCAGCCACATCATTAGTCTTCCAAACCATGTTGATGATTTAGAGAATGCTAACAGAATGTCTTCTACAAGTAGTGGCCGCTGGGATTGAAATGTACAGGTGTATTCATCCATATAATCAACCCAGGCAATGTCTTTTGCGGATAAATATTTCTTTGTAACTTCTGTTGTGGTTGTTAGCATGGTCCAATTGTTTACTTTGAAGTTTATTTAGAAACTCGACTTTTAAAGCTTCATACACAAAAGTAAAATCATGTCAAAGCTCGTATAAGACCTGATGAGTGAATGGATAATTGGAGTGAGAGAACGGTGAATATCTAATGCTTCAAGAAAAATCTCTTTTTACAGACAAATACTAATTAGCTTAAAGCAGGACGAAAAGCTATAGGAATTACTTAAGCCTAAAAAAATTGACACAACAATGGGGAAACACGACTGCACTGCCTCGGACAATTACATGGAGCAAATGCAAAGTCCCTGATAGCCAACGCCGCAAGGTAAGCGCATTGGCAGGCACACAAAACCAACAGCACAGAAGCCAACCTGCCAAAGAGCTTGCCTTCTGCCCGGCTTGGGTAACAGTCTTTTGGTTGACACAGTTAAAATGTAACACTCTACTAACGGACAGGGAAAGGCGAACGTACAA
>JBBSBD010000098.1:0-21221 GCA_038251675.1 Chitinophagales bacterium
AATGCCTTCCCATATTTTTCTAAGTTCCCACTTAGGTTTACGACGACTATTAATCAGACTTTCAATAACTTGCCATTGAAAATCGGTGGAGAAATGATATGTTTTTTTCATTACCTATCATCCGCCGATTTTTATTCTCAAACAAAGATCTTTTATACACTTATCCACAACCTATAACTATTCTAAAATAATTAACTCAAACAGCTTCTTAATTTGAAGATGGCAAAACTATTCGAGAAAAAAATAACAATAAAAAATAATAGTTTCAAGACAAATGACGTACATTAGTATGACAAATGGCAGTTATGAAAAAAAAATTAAATAGTTCAAAAATCGAATTAAATAGAAGTCTTAAGGTAGGAAAACTTGAAGAAGATGGAGCAGTCTATAATACAAAACCAAGCCGTCTTACCAAAGAATTCACTTTCAGCGAATTTAAAAAAATTGCAGATAAGGTTGATCTTACTCAAAAAGAATGGTCGGATGTTCTTCATATTTCTGAAAGGACTTTGCAGCGTTATTCCAAAGAGAACAGCACTTTTAATTTTGGGGTTATAGATAGAATACTATTAATTGATAAAGTGTTTAAAAAGGGCATTGATGTATTTGGCAATGCCAGGGATTTTTTAGCCTGGTTGAAAGCAGGGCCTGTAAGTATAGATGGCAAATTGGGTTTTGGATCGCTTGCAAGTTTTGACGGAACTAACAAAATTTTAAACCAGTTAGGAAGAATTGAACACGGCATTTTAGCATAAATGATATCTTACCGTTTAGCCATCGCAAAATACGCAAGGGATCTTTCAGGAGAAGGTGCGGCAATTTTTGGAGGCCGGTGGAACCCGGTTGGCTTAAGGGCTGTATATACTTCCCAATATATTTCTTTGAGTATTTTAGAGATACTGGCGCGAACACAATTGAATATTAATCCTCCGGATTACCAGCTTATCACTATTGATTTTCCTGAAACGGATGTAACATTGATTAAGTTACCTGAACTTAAAGCGGGGTGGAAGCAACACATTGAATATACACAATGGATTGGTGAAGAATTTTTAAAGAGTAATAAATCTTTAGCGCTCCAGGTTCCCTCTGCAGTAGTAGAAAGAGAAAATAATTTTTTACTAAACCCTCTCTACAAAAAATACCGCAACGTGAAAATAGTAAGTGTAGAACCACTTGACCTGGATGCGAGATTAATGCAAATTTAATTTTCAATGAATAAAGTATACGTGCTTACAGGTGGTAATATCGGAGACCGGTTCGTTAATCTTACCACGGCACAAAAACATCTCGAAGAAGAGATAGGGAAAATAGAAAAGTCATCTTCAATTTACGAGACCGCTGCGTGGGGAAATAATGATCAACCAGATTTTTATAACCAGGTTCATATTTTAAAAACCGAGCTAAGTGCTGAGAAAATAATGCAGATAATTTTAAAGATTGAAGAAAAAATGGGAAGGGTAAGAACAACCAAAAATGCAGCAAGGATTATTGATATTGATATATTATTTTTTAATAATGAAATTATCAACGAGCCCGGGCTTATTATCCCACATGCAGAAATTGCCAACAGGCGTTTTGTGCTGGAGCTTCTGAATGAACTATCTCCAAATATGATTCATCCTATACTCAACGAGAGCATATCTGGCTTATTGGCCACATGCGGGGATACGCTAAAGGTCTCAAAGGTTTCAGCTTTATAACTTGTCAATAAAATTCGAAGCTGTTTCCAAATTCAATTACATTATTTCAGTTTTCAGTCGCTATTTTTGAAAGGTAGCTTTTCCTTGAAAAAATTAAATCTTCAGAAATGTTACCAGGCTATTGTTTGGTAATAGGAATAAATCATGAAATATAATTTCATAACCATTGAAGGGAATATTGGAGCAGGCAAAACGACCCTTGCCTATTTACTTAGCAAACGACTAAATGCAAGATTGATCCTGGAAGAATTTGCTGACAATCCGTTTCTCCCTAAATTTTATGAAAATCAACAACAGTATGCTTTTCCCTTAGAACTTTTTTTTATGGCCGAAAGGTATAAGCAATTGAAAGATTTGTTACAAACAAAGGATATGTTTCAGAATGTAACTATATCGGATTATCTTTTTACAAAGTGCCTGTTATTTGCAAAAGTTAATTTGCCCGAAGAAGAATTTTTATTGTACCAAAAATTATTCGACATAATAAATCCGCAGTTGATTCAGCCTGACCTTCTAATATACCTGCATGCACCCGTAGCTAAATTAAAAGAGAACATAAGAAAACGCAACCGGGATTATGAGCAGGCAATCGCTTCTGAATACCTTTTTTCTTTGCAGGAAACTTATACTCAATACATAAAGCAACATAATATTAAAACGCTGTTTATTGATACTTCTGCGGCAGATTTTTTGGGAAATGACAAACATTTGGACGCAGTGTTGGATGCCCTTGACAAAGAATATGAACAAGGCCAGCACTATTTAATACTGCCTTAAATGCATACAATGAAGGCCGTTAAAAATGATCCATTTGTTGCAGTAAGAATTCCTGAATACCGTAATCTTCTACAAGGCAGGTTCATTTTCATTATGGGTCTTCGCATGATGGGGACTCTCGTGGGGTGGTGGATTTATCAACTCACTAATGATCCATTTGCAATCGGGCTCGTTGGCCTTTCTGAAGTTATTCCTGCAGTATCTTTAGCGCTTTATGCGGGGCATGTAATCGACCAAAGTGAAAAAAGAAAATTATTGCTTAAGGGGGTTGTCCTTTATTTCTTTGCAGCTTGCTTGTTGGCTTTTATTTCAAGCAGGTTCACAGCAAATCATCTGGGTAATCACTGGATTGCCATTTGTATTTACATCGTAATTTTTGGCACCGGTGTTGTGCGATCTTTTACTGGTCCTGTATTTGGTGCTATGATCGCCTACATTGTTCCCCGCGATGATTTGCAAAATGCCACTACATGGAGCCAGGGCACATGGCTTTCTGCCTCGGTAACCGGGCATGCACTGGGAGGATTTTTAATTGCCGGGCTTGGCATCACGGGTACTCTTATCGCAATAACCGGCTTTATTATTATTGCATTTTTCTTTTTATTTAAGGTGAAACCAAAGCCTGCATCAAATATAAAGGGAGCCACACGTACCTGGGAAAGTGTAAAAGAAGGTTTGCGTTTTGTTATTAAGACTAAAGAATTACTTGGTGCATTTTCGCTCGATCTTTTTGCCGTTTTATTTGGAGGTGCAGTAGCATTGATACCAATTTATGCACGTGATATTTTAAAGGTAGGGCCGGAGGGCTTCGGGTTTTTGAATGGGGCCGCAGATCTGGGGTCCATTATAATTGTAATTATTATTACCCTTTTTCCAATAAAAAGACATCATGGTAAAAAGATGCTGATTGCAGTTGGCGGATTTGGTATTTGTATTATTGTCTTTGGTATTTCTAAAATTTTCTTTTTATCATTTGCTGCACTTTTATTATCTGGGATGCTTGATGGTATAAGCGTGGTAGTTAGAGGAACTATTACCCAGCTTAAAACACCAGACAACATGCGGGGGCGGGTGATTAGTGTAAGCTCAATGTTCGTTAATTCCAGCAACGAGTTGGGCCAATTCGAAAGTGGTGTTACCGCAAAGCTTTTTGGAACCGTTCAATCGGTAGTAATCGGCGGAAGTTTGACCTTACTGGTAGTTATTGCCACATGGTTTAAAGCACCAAGTTTAAGAAAAATGGAATATTAAGCCATCCCCAAGAGATCCATCCCAACCCTTCTCCTTCGGGGAAGGAACTACCTTTCGCGACTCTTAGACCTTTTAAATTCTTTCTTGTTTCAGACGCTAATTCTCTACACTTTAGAAAACGTTAATTCAAGTTTGAGCAGATCGCATGTCTCCGGCCCGAAGTGAGGTTAGGTGGCTGCTATTTCCACAAGTTCAATATCAAAAATTAATTTTTTGCCGGCAAGTTCATGATTGGCATCCAATACGACTACTTCATCTTTTATGTCTGCAACCACAACCGGAAATGGCTGTCCTGCCTCATTTCGTAGTTGCAATTTCAGTCCTGGCTCAAGTTTCATATCAGCAGGAATATTTTCCTTTGGAAATTCAATAATAGCTTCCTCTTTCTTTTCACCATAGGCATCTTCAGGAGAAATGGTAATCGTCTTTTTTTCACCAATGTTCATACCGGGTATTGCAGCGTCAAATCCTGGAATCATTTGCCCTGCTCCAACAGTGAATTCAAGAGGGCTTCTTCCTGCACTTGAATCAAACTGGTCGCCTGAAGTTAGTTTTCCTGTGTAATGCACTTTCACTTTGTCACCTTTTTTTGCTGTAGTCATAATCTTGGTTTATATAGTTTGAATTAAAATATAAAAAAGTCTTAAAGTTTAAAACTTTTATTGATGCGGGTAAAGTAACTAATAAATGAGGGTTCAAAAAAGTGAAAATTTAATTTGCATTTTTTTATGCTGATATTCTCATCGGATGACAATGTATAACTGTCTTAACTAAAATCATTTGTATAAAAAAACTTTACTGACATTTGTCTAATGAAAACATTAATTTTTATTTTCTGCCTTGCTATTTTTTCTCTTTCCATTTCTGCGCAGGAGCGCATTATTCCAGGTGCTGAAAGAATGAATGTATATGTGCCACTTCTAAAAGGCAAGGCTGTAGCTGTGTTTGCAAACCAGACTTCAATGGTTAAAGGAACGCATCTTGTCGATGCATTATTAAAGAGTGGGGTAAAGGTTGTTAAGATATTCGGGCCGGAACATGGATTTAGAGGAAACGTAAACGACGGCGAAAAAGTTGAAAACTTTGTAGATAAGAAAACCGGTATTGAAATCGTAAGCCTGTATGGTAAACATAATAAACCGACCGCCGAAGATCTTAAAGGAGTAGATATAATGATATTTGACATCCAGGATGTAGGGACAAGATTCTATACTTATATCTCCTCACTGGAATATTATATGGAGGCAGCATTTGAAAATTCAAAGCCGTTGCTTATACTCGACAGGCCTAACCCAAATGGTTTTTATGTTGACGGTCCCGTGCTCGATCCAAAATTTAAAAGCTTTGTAGGGATGCAACCGGTGCCCATCGTGTATGGAATGACTGTTGGCGAGTATGCGTTTATGATAGCGGGAGAGAAATGGCTGAATGATGATGCTAATAAAAAATATTCTTATTACCTGCATGCTGAGAATTCTGTTGACACACCCTTTCATTTCCTGGTAATAAAATGCCTGAATTACGATCACAACAGCAAATATATTTTGCCCGTAAAACCATCGCCTAATCTGCCATCGATAGAATCTATCTACTGGTATCCCTCTACTTGTTTTTTTGAAGGGACTGTCTTAAGTGAAGGCCGTGGAACCGATAAGCCTTTTATGCTATTTGGACATCCAAAACTCCCGAAGACTTTAATATCGTTTACCCCGAAACCCAGGGAGGGAGCGACTGATCCAAAATTGAATGGACAGCTTTGTTATGGTTGGGACATCTCGGGAAGGAGCGATAAAATTTTAAGTGAAGTCAATAATAAAATTCAACTCAGGTGGATTATTAAGGCTTATAAACTATTTCCTGACAAAGAAAATTTCTTTTTAAAATCTGAACACTTTAATCATCTTGCCGGTAACGATATTTTAATGCAACAAATAAAAGATGGCATATCAGAAGATGAAATAAGAAAAAGCTGGGAGCCTGATTTGAATGAGTTCAAGAAAATAAGAAAGAAGTATTTGTTATACAAAGATTTTGAATAAAGCCGTTGATGACTCTTTCCGTTTAAGACTTAACATGAAAAAACTTCGTATCATTTTTATGGGAACGCCGGATTTTGCTGTTCCTTCTTTGAAAATACTTTTGGATAATGGTTATGATATAGCCGCAGTAGTTACGGCGCCGGACAAACCTGCCGGACGGGGAATGAAAATTTCGGAAAGTGATATCAAAAAGTTTGCAGCAGCCCAAAATCTTAAAATTCTGCAGCCGGAAAAACTAAAGAATCCTGAATTTGTTGATGAGCTAAAATCTCTTAATGCAGACCTGCAGATCGTAGTGGCTTTTCGTATGTTACCGGAAATAGTTTGGAATATGCCACCAATGGGTACTATCAATCTTCATGGATCTTTACTACCTCAATATCGTGGTGCAGCCCCTATTAATTGGGCAATAATTAATGGAGAAAAAGAAACCGGTGTAACTACGTTTAAATTAAAACATGAAATTGATACAGGCGATATACTCTTGCAGAAAAAAATTAAAATAGGGGAAACTGAAACTGCGGGTAATTTATACGATAGGATGAAAGAAATTGGCGCGGAATTATTATTGCAAACAATAAATAATATCACAGAAAATAAAATACAGGAGGTACCACAAACCCAGGCCCGTATCGGTGAAAATGAAAACCTGCATCATGCGCCAAAAATATCCGTTGAAACCTGCGAGATAAAGTGGGGAGAAAATACAGATGATATCTATAATTTTATAAGGGGATTATCTCCATACCCAGCGGCCTTTACTTTTTTAAAAGGAAAAAAACTAAAGATATTTAGTGTTGAAAAACAACGGGTAGAAATTACAAATCTTCCGGGTGACATTGAATCAGACAATAAATCCTTTTTGAAATTTGCCTGCAAAGATGGCAACATATCAATAAAAGAGTTACAACTTGAGGGAAAGAAAAAAATGAACGTTGATGATTTTTTAAGAGGTTGGAGAAGTTAATGTGACGATGCGATAATCAGCTAATCAAATTAATTCTTCGCGAAGCTTAAAGCACAATCAAACTTATTATCACCAGTACCTAATTCTTCAGCAGCCGAATTGCTGATGATTACGGCAAGTCCTTCGTTCTGTTTGATTTCAGGAATTACATCAAGCACCTTTGCAAAAACACTTTTGCCTGTTGTATTATCGGTAACTTTAATAATTGTGCCGGCAGGCGCATCATTATTAAAACAATAATATTTACCATCCTGCCATCCGCTTGTTGACTTGAATACACTTCCGCTTCCAGTTTCATTTACAGGTGATTTTTTTTCTACCTGGTTATTATATAAGTTCTTAAAATAGCCACCGGAAAAATTAATATTACTTTTAGTCCTTACAGTTTCAACTGTTCTTGACTGTTCAGTTCCCGCCGGCTTCACAACTAGATCTTCTTTTTTTTCAATAGCCGGTTTTTTAACCGGCGGTAATGCTTCGGAAGTAATGTCCGGTTTTGCCGGGTCCTGCTTGCTTTCTGTTTTAGCGACAGAATTTACTACTGCAGTACTGCGGGAGCCGGCAGATGCAAGCGGTGATTGATCTTTACTTACTTTAAGATAGCCAACAATTAAAGGAGCGCCATCGCTTATCTCATCAGACTGAAGATGATTCCATTTTTTTATAGAAGTTAAAGGCACTTTATTATAGTTGATACTTATCCTGTATAGTCCTTCCTTCGGTTCCACTGAATGGTGCACCGGCACTAACACTTCATTACGTGCCGCAGTGCCTGACTGCGAAAAATTATTTTTATTAAGAGGGATTTTTATTGTTTGGCCAACACTTAAGCCATTTTCAAATTGAAGATTATTGTATGCTGCAATATCTTTTGGAGGCAAATTGTACATTCTTCCAATGCTGTAAAAATTTTCTTTAGGCACAACTGCATGCTCAAGATATAATTTGGATCCTGTTCCTTTTATCTCCAGGTCATCCTGTTGAGCGAGAGAAATATTTGCAGAGAAAAATATAACTGAGATTAGGAGGAGGAATTTGGACATAAATACAAGTTTACTAAAGTATACTATGAGACGTATTTCTTTAAAAAATATTGTTCAAAATATTGCGTACAAAGATGGGTTAAAAATAATTATTCTAAAACATGGAACGTTTCATTGAAAGTTAAACTTAAACAACTTTTAACAACAGCATGATTTTACAATCGTTGCTGCCATTTTATAATCATTTCATTTTTCCAAGGCAAGAAATTTCCTGAAATAATATTTTCTCTTGCTTTGGTGACGATATCAAGATAAAATGCAAGGTTGTGAATGCTTGCTATTTGTAGTCCCAGGATTTCTTTTGATTTAACCAGGTGCCTAAGGTACGCTTTGCTGTAATGGTTACTCACATCACATTCAATACCATTATCAATTGGTGAAAAATCTTTTTCCCATTTTTTATTATCAATATTAATTACACCGCTGCTGGTAAATAGCATTGCGTTTCTTCCGTTGCGGGTTGGCATCACGCAATCAAACATATCTATACCCAACGAAATGCATTCGAGAATATTCCACGGCGTGCCTACACCCATCAAATATCTCGGTTTATTTACCGGAAGATTATCACAACACAGTTCACATATTTCATACATTTTTTCGGTTGGTTCTCCTACACTCAATCCGCCAATTGCATTACCGGTCGCATTTCTTGATGAAATATAATCACACGAAATTTTTCGCAGATCATGATGAATGCCGCCCTGCACAATCGGGAACAAATTCTGTGAGTAGCTATATTTATCATTTGTTTCGTTGAATCGATTAAAGCACCTGTCGAGCCAGCGATGCGTTAAATCCATCGATGTTTTTGCGTAATCATATTCACTGCCTCCGGGAGGGCATTCATCAAAGGCCATAATAATATCGCCACCTATTGCTCTTTGAATATCCATTACAATTTCCGGGGAAAACATATGTTTACTTCCGTCGATATGGCTTTGAAATATTGCCCCCTCTTCGGTTAACTTACGGGTGCCGCTAAGCGAAAATACCTGGTAACCACCGCTGTCTGTTAGTATCGGTCTATCCCAGCCCATAAACTTATGCAAGCCACCTGCTGCTTCCAATACTTCAAGCCCGGGGCGCAAGTATAAATGATAAGTATTACCCAGAATGATCTGTGCCTTTACATCGTCTTTTAATTGTCTTTGTGTTACCGCTTTTACACTGCCCACAGTACCGACGGGCATAAAAATGGGGGTGAGTATTTCCCCGTGATCTGTGCTGATCTTGCCAACCCTGGCTTTGGAATTTCCATTAGTTGATTGCAGATCAAATTTTAATGCAGCCATAAATATCTTTATTTTAAAAAGACTAATGGCAAATATAACCTGAAGAATCTTTTTGGTAAGATGGCGAATATTTTGCCTGGCAATGTCGTTATAGACAGAGGAAACAGCAAATACAATTTCATCTAACTCACTTATTTTTGTCGCTTATGAACTGGACCGAACTAACTTCACACTTGTGGAACTGGATTTTTATTTTGTTCTGCCTGGTAACTTTTATCCAGCTTTATTATTATCTATTTTTCTTTTTGCGTCTTGCGGTTTTTAACCAAAAAGCAAGAGGTATTTCTCAAACACACCCGGTTTCAGTAATTATCTGCGCTAAAGATGAGGCGGCAAACCTTGTAAAAAACCTGCCCGGTTCATTAGTCCAGAGGTATAGAACTACTCATGAAGTAATTGTTGTAAACGATAATTCTTTTGATGAAAGCAAATATATACTTGAAGAATATCAAAGGACCTTTAAGCAATTGCAGCTAATAGAATTAAAGCAGGAGGCCCAGTTTATACAAGGCAAAAAATTTCCCTTAAGTATAGGTATTAAAACTGCAAAACATGAAATTGTTTTACTTACTGATGCAGATTGCGTTCCCGCCAGTGAATCATGGATTAAGAAAATGCAGGAAGGTTATCGCGACGGTATAGAAATTGTTTTGGGATATGGAGCGTTACATAAAAAGAAAGGTTTTTTTAATAAAATAGTACGTTGGGAAACATTTCACACAGCCTTACAATATCTTTCTTATGCAATGGCAGGATTACCTTACATGGGTGTGGGCAGAAATTTAAGCTATAAAAAATCGGTCTTTTTCAGGCATAAAGGATTTTCATCGCACAATAATGTTCCTGGCGGAGATGATGATCTTTTTATAAATAAAGCTGCTACGAAAAGTAATACTAATATCATAATTGATAAAGATGCTTTCACCCTGTCGGAACCAGCTACTTCCTGGGAGCATTGGAAAAAGCAAAAAGCACGGCATTATACAACAAGTAAATATTACAAAGCATCCCACAAATTTTTGCTGGGATTGTATGCCTTGTCGCAATTTCTTTTCTACCCTTTATTTATTGCGGCGCTTATATTTTTTAGCTGGAAATGGGCCTTATCTGTTTTTATTCTTCGTTTCGCTTTGCAAAGTTTTGTGTTATATAAGGTAACAGATAAGCTTGATGAAAAAGATTTGTTTCCCTGGTTTTTATTCTTTGATCTGTGGATGTTCTTTTATTATATTTTATTTGCTTCTGCGCTTTACAAAAAGCCGGCAAAAAAATGGAAGTGATGCCACTATTAAACGGAAACTTTATGATCAGGATTTTCACGAATGGTATCAAACATAAATTAATTCGTGTTAATTCATGAAATTCGCGGCAGATGGAAATTCTATTAAAATATTTTTCTGAATTTACTGAAAAGCAATTAAAACAATTTGCAGCTCTGCAATCTCTGTACACAGAATGGAATCAAAAGATCAACGTGATTTCAAGAAAAGATCTTGATAATTTTTACGAGCATCATGTATTACATTCACTTACGATTGCAACACAATTTAATTTTCCTGGCGGGTTTGAAATTATGGATCTCGGCGCCGGTGGTGGTTTTCCGGGAATTCCGCTTGCTATATTTTTTCCTGAAGTACATTTTCACCTTGTAGATAGTATCAATAAAAAATTAAAGGTTGTGGAAGCGGTGGTCTCTGAAATTGGATTGGAAAATGTAACAGTACAGCATTCGAGAGCGGAAGATATTCACAACAGGAAATATGATCTTGTATTGTCGAGAGCGGTAGCACCTTTAAAAGACTTATGGTTTTGGAGTAAACCTCTTTTGAAAAAGAAACCAATCGATCAGCCAAAAAAACTAACGGGCCTTATCTGCCTGAAGGGAGGTGATCTCTCAAAAGAAATTTCCGAAAGCGGTAGCCGACCACGCATCTGGGAAATTGAAAAAATATTTGAGGAACCTTTTTTCAAAGAAAAGTTTATTCTGCACGTTGCTCAATAAACTTAACAAGCCAGTTATCAGTTTGCGGTGTACTTCCAATAGGGAATGGATGCTTAACTCCTGTATCCCTGAAGCCGAATTTTTTGTAGAAGGCCAGTGCTTTTTCATTGTGCTCCCAAACACCTAACCACAATAACTCATATTTATTTTCTGCCGCGAAATCCAAAGCAAATTGCATAAGCCGCGCCCCAATCTTTTGTGAATGATACTCCTTCACTACATAGATTCTTTTCAACTCAATACCCTTGCGGTTTTTGATTTCAACTACGTCGCTTTCCTCCTCTTTCATTCTTATATATCCGAGTGCTATATCATTTTGAAATGCGATAAAATAGAAATCATCAGGATTATCTAACTCCTCATAAACCTGCTTTTCATTGAAAAACTCTTTAATAAATCCTTCCATATCTTCTCCTGTACAAGTATCATGAAATGTATCAAAGAAAGTTATCTCACTTAACCTGGAGATTAATTTAGCATCGGCTGTGGTTGCCCTTCGAATATGCAAAGCCTCTTTTACCAATTTAATTTAAGTGTATTATTTTTTTGATCAATATCCGCCATTCTTTTTGTGGGATCAATTTCGGCAAGAATTAGATCGGTAAGCGGGTGTTTGAATTCAACAATGTAAGTTGGATTTGTCCAGTTCCATTCTTCATGAACCGTCCTTGGTTCGTGAGTTTCTGCAGGTTTGCCGCCAAACATTAAATCCATCGGAACATAATGCATTTCTTTTGAACTGTCTTTAAAAGTAAGCTCCAGGTCAATAGGCATAGGCATTTGGCCAACCCTTCTTAATCTTATTTTTGAAATTCCATTTTCTTCCCACAAACTATCAATGCTATAGTCTATGCTTTTTGTTGTGTACACCCAATACTCCTTGTACCAGTCGAGCTGGATGCCACTTACATCCTGCGCAACTTTCACAAAATCGGAGGCATTCGGATGTTTAAATCTCCAAAGCCGGTAATATTCCAATAAAATTTTATCTCTTACAGAATCACTAACAATATAGCCTAATTGCTCTAAAAATATATCTCCCCTTGAATACGCATTAATACTGTAGCCAAAATTGCTATTGTAATGATCGGAATGAGTACTAAGAGGTTCATCGAGTTTCTGTCTCAATAAATAATAATAGCTATTATAAGAATCAGCATGATCTTTTGGAAGTTTCTCTGCTTTTGGATCACTTATATTCATCACTTTATCATAATAAGCGCTTACCTCGCCTTCGGCAAAAGTAGTAAAACCCTCATCCATCCATGGGTACAGGCTTTCATTGGTGCCCAACATCATCTGGTACCAGCTATGCATCCATTCGTGAAAAACAGTTCCCAGGCTTGGCCCCTTTATTAATGTCGCCATGGGATATTCCATACCTCCATCGCCACCCTGGATAAAAGAATATTGAGGATATGGATATTTTCCAAAACGCTTTTCTATATAAGACAGAACAGTAACCGCCGCATCCGCAACTCTTTCCCAGTTTTTTTGCAAGGAATCTACTTTTTTATATACTACATTAAGAGTTACGCCATCTTGCTTTCTTACAAGATGCTCATAGTTAGGATCGGCAGCCCAAACGAAATCGTGTATGTTATCTCCTGCAAAATGCCAGGTGCGTTTTGCGGAAGCAATATTTTTTAAAGGAGTACCAGGTTTATCGTACCCCCAGCCAATTTCGGAAGCATTTTGTAAGACGCCTGTACCTGCAAGTTTATACGATTTGTCAATTTTTATAGTAACATCATAATCTCCCCAAACACCGTAAAACTCCCTTGCGATATAAGGTGTAGGATGCCAACCTTCATAATCGTATTCGCAAATCTTAGGGTACCACTGGCTCATACTGTAACGAATGCCTTCTGCATTATCGCGACCGCTTCTTCTTACCTGGAGTGGAACCTGTGCCTCGAAATAAATCAAAAAATTTACGGTGCTTTTTGGTGAAATCGGTTTAGTAAGATCAACTTCTAAAATAGTTCCATGCAATTTTATGGGCTGCTCAACTCCGTTAAGTTTTATTGATTTTATTTTTTGATACCCTATTTCATCTGGTGTTAACTTAGAAATACGATCTTTAACTCTCCCATCCCAGTCAGGCCTTCCGTTGATAATAATTTTACCAAGTTCCTGGCTTCTTACATCCATTTCACTGCCCGGTTGAAAAGCATTCCAGTACAAATGAATAAACAACCGATCGAGTTTATCTGGTGAATTATTAGTATAGTCAATTTTTTCTATCCCGGTAAAACGATTTGTTTTTACGTCAACATCAATATCCATATCATACTTTACACGTTGCTGCCAACGGTCAGGCTGAGCCGAAAGGAAAAGTAAAAAGCAAAAAGTAAAAAGCAATAAAAGACTAAGTTTTTTCATAAAGCTGAGTAATTAATTTAGAGCAGCAAACTTCGTAAAATAGAAGTTATGAAAAAAACAAAGTTGAGATAGGAATTAAGCTAAAGTTGAAATGCACAGCGATTAGCTACCCTTTTTCTTCCCATCAACTACAATCACAATTTCGCCTTTTACATTTTTTTCGCTAAAGTAATCATACACTTCCTGCAGGGTTCCCCGTTTATTTTCTTCGAATATTTTAGTGAGTTCCCTGCTGACAGAACAATGTCTTTCGGCCCCAAAATATTCAATAAAGTCTTTTAAAGTTTTTACGAGTCGCATGGGGCTTTCGTAAAATACCATCGTGCGCTCTTCTTCCGCCATTCGTTTCAAAAAAGTCTGCCTGCCCTTTTTAAGAGGCAAGAAACCTTCAAAACAAAAACTATTTATAGGCAACCCACTGTTTACCAAAGCAGGCACAAAAGCCGTTGCTCCGGGAAGGCATTCAACTTTAATTTCATTTTTGATACATTCCCGAACCAATAGAAATGCCGGATCGCTTATACCGGGTGTACCGGCATCAGTGAGCAATGCCATTGTTTTACCGGAGCCTAATTGCTCAATAAGATGATTGTAAATTTTGTGTTCGTTGTGCTGATGGTATGGTGTTGTGGGCTTTTCAATATTGTAATACCGTAACAGCTTAGCCGAAGTTCGGGTATCTTCCGCCAATATTAAGTCCACTGATTTAAGTATTTCGATTGCTCTAAATGTAATGTCAGCGAGATTACCTATAGGAGATGGAACAAGGTAGAGCATTAATAATGTACGATTTACAATGTGTGATGAACGATGTAAAAGACAACATCAACTTATAGAGATAGTATATTCTTCCATCACTGGGTTTGCCAATAATTTTTTCGCAGCTTCTTCGGCAATGCTTTTTGCGTCGCCCTCATCACTTGCATCAATTTGCAATTGTATGTGCTTGCCGATTCTCACGTCTTCAATTTTTTTTATTCCGAGATTGGAAAGCCCGCCCATTACGGCTTTCCCCTGTGGATCAAGCAATTCTTTCAGCGGCATCACTTTTATTTCTGCAACAAAATTCATGGGGTTTTTATTTTTGAAGTTGATAATGATATTAAAATATAAAAAAGGAAAATGACCGGAACGGCAAGCCAGTGTAAAAAGATGGCTGTAATTATCGCTATAAGGAGTAATACTATTTTAGGCATATTATTCTTTACAGTGTAGTCTGGAAATTTAAATGCCATCATACGAATCCCCGACATCATAAGATAGCTCAGCAAAATAATCAAAGCATATAAAAGCCATTTGTTGATCAATAAATTATTGATGCTGCCAATAGTGTTGAAATGAAGAATAAGAGGGAATGAAGCGATTAATAAACCAACTGCAGGCACAGGCACACCTCTAAAACTCGTGGTTTGGGATTCATCTAAATTAAATTTTGCGAGCCGGTATGCGGCGGCGCAACTCAAAATGAATGCTGGAGCCAGCCAAAGAATTGAAACGTCCAGCCCGTTTTCTTCTCTTGCAAAACTAAATTTAAGCAACTGGTATAAAATTACACCTGGGGCTACTCCAAAACTTACCACATCACTCAATGAATCCAATTGTTTTCCGAGTGAACTCGTCGCATTCATCAGGCGTGCGACAAAACCATCCAGGAAATCTATACACGCCGCGATGATTATGCAAATGGCTGCCCAGGTAAGTTTCTCAGGAATATTAAAGCTGCTGCTAAAATCATCATTTACATAAATAATTACTGTATTTGTTTGCAAAGCAAATACCACGGCCATACATCCAAAAAATAAATTAAGAAGTGTAAAAATGTTGGGAATTGAACCCCTAACCCCTGAAGGGGAATGTGGGCCACTTAATTTATATTGATTGTCTTCCATTTAATTAAAATATGATTAACATAACACTCGCTGAAAGATATGTCGCTTTGTGGAGAATGCGATTCTTCTCTCCCCTTTAGGGGCTGGGGGTTTTCATTCCTGCTTCAATTTCCTCCACAGTTATTGGGATATTTTTCATCAAATCTTTATTGCCGTTTCTTGTTATCCAAAAATTATTTTCGATTCGTACGCCCATTTGTTCTTGCTCAATATAAATGCCTGGTTCAATTGTAAAAACCATTCCTGCTTTTATAGGTTCGTTCCTGGTGCCGAGATCGTGCACATCGATACCAAGGTGATGAGAAATCCCATGATATAAATATTTTCTATAAGCCTTATTATCTGGATCTTCATTTTTGATATCAGATTTTTTTAACAGGCCTATTTTTTGAAATATAACCGTTGCTTCGTCGCCAATCTTTTCAGTATAATCAACAATGCTAACGCCGGGCTTTAATATGCTTGCTGCAAATTGATGTAAGTGCAGGCAGGCATTGTAAACTGTTTTTTGCCTTCGCGAAAACTTTCCATTCACAGGCACCGTTCGTGAAAGGTCCGCTGCATAATTGCCATAGCTTGCACCGAAATCCATCAATATTAATTCGCCATCCTTACATTCGTTGTTGTTGCTCACATAATGCAGTGTTCTTGCCCGGTCACCACTTGCGATGATACTTCCGTAAGCCGGTCCAGTAGCCCGCTGGGAAAGAAATGAGTGCCAAATCTCTGCATCAATTTCATATTCCATTACTCCGGGCTTTATGAATTTTAATAAGCGCCGGAAAGTATGGTCGGTAATGTCAATTGCTTTTTGCATTACTTCAATTTCAAGAGGAGTTTTTATAGCCCTAAGTTCTTTTGTAATTTTTGCACTTCGTTTATAGTTGTGTAAGGGATAACGCTCACGCATTTCAGCAGCATACCTATAATCTCTTACCTGCAGAAGGTTTGCTTTACGATCGTTTTCATTTGTGTTTAAATAAATAGTATCAGCCTGGTGTATCCAGGTTTGCAGCAGAGCATCATGCGTATCGAGCCATATTACTGTTTCCATTCCTGAAATATCTTTTCCCTCTTTTGCAGTTAACCTATGGCCATCCCACTTTTCTTTTAATTCATTGGGCCTTACTAAAACTAATACCTCCCTGAATTTTACATCTGGATTATCAGGGAATAAAATTACCATAGTGTCTTCCTGTTCAATGCCACTCAGCCAAAAGAGATCAGAATTCTGTTTGAAAGCATATAACGCATCTCCATTCATTGGCAACTCGTCATTGCTGTTAAAAATGGCAATCGAATTTTTTTCCATTTTTCCGGTAAACCTTTTCCTGTTTTGAATAAAAATCTCAGGATTGAGAGGAAGGTATTTCATTTATAAAAATTTTGTGGTTTGCAATATACACGATTAAAAGATTTTCAAAGTTTAGCATCTTGACGTAAAGAATACACTTTGAAAATTTAAAGTTTTCACGATGTTTAACGAAAGGCCATTTACTAAAAAGAAATTCTAATCAAATTTGATATTGATTAAAAATAAGCATTCACAATTTAGATATCATAAAATTAACTGTCAGTTTTGGGCTTCATTTTAAATAAGATCAAAAATTTGAATTTATATCTTTGCTTGTATCATTAACGAAAACTTGTACATGTCAATACCAACAATGTTTGCTATTCCCAGTAAAATGTTATTTAACCTGGGCCTCAAATCTGCTGAAAATATTTTTTATCAACTGCCTCCTGAAGAACTTATTAATCAATCTGTAGAAAAAGGTGAAGGAGTACTAAACGATACCGGTGCGCTGGTGATAGATACCGGCGAATTTACCGGCAGAAGCCCGGAAGATAAGTTTATTGTGAAAGATGGCATGACGGCATCAACCATTGACTGGAACAAATTTAATCTGCCTATTGAAGAAAAATATTTTGAGCTACTTTATAATAAGATGATGGATTATCTCACCGATAAAAAATTATGGATAAGGGATTGTTATGCTTGTGCCCATCCGGATTATCGTTTAAATATCAGGGTGATTAATGAAAATCCATGTTGTAATTTATTTGCCTATAATATGTTTTTGCGGCCTGAAGAAAAAGAGCTTGACGATATTGAAATTGACTGGCACTTAATACAGGTTCCACATTTTTTTGCAGATCCTTTAGTCGATGGCGTACCTCACAAGAATTTTGTTATTGTAAATTTTACAAAAAGAATAGTCCTTATTGGAGGCACTCAATACACAGGCGAGATGAAGAAGGCAATATTTAGCATTCTCAATTACATCCTTCCACACGACAGGAATGTGCTTAGTATGCATTGTTCAGCAAACGTGGGACAGGATGATGATACTGCTGTATTTTTTGGCTTAAGCGGAACCGGAAAAACAACTTTAAGTGCAGATCCAAACAGGATGTTAATAGGAGATGATGAGCATGGTTGGAATGAAGATTCCGTTTTTAATTTTGAGGGAGGCTGTTATGCAAAAACTATTGATCTGAGTGAAGAAAAAGAACCTGATATATTTAATGCAATTAAATACGGAGCTATCGTCGAAAACGTAACTTTTATTGATGGGACAAATAAGATTGATTTTACCAGCAGGAAAATAACAGAGAATACGCGGGTAAGTTATCCGATAAGTTATATCCCTAATGCCTTGGAGCCATCTATTGGCAAAACGCCGAAAAATATTTTCTTTTTAACTGCAGATGCTTATGGAATATTACCGCCAATAAGTAAGCTTACACCCGGGCAGGCTATGTACCATTTTATCAGCGGCTACACCGCAAAAGTAGCAGGTACTGAAACTGGCGTGAAAGAACCAAAGCCTACATTCAGTGCCTGTTTTGGGGCTCCCTTTTTACCTTTGCATCCAACAAAATATGCTGAAATGCTTGGTAATAAAATGAAAGAGCACAATGTAAATATCTGGATGGTAAATACAGGTTGGAATGGTGGCGGATATGGAGTAGGCAACAGGATGAAGCTTGAATACACAAGGGCTATGATAACGGCAGCGTTAGACGGAAAATTAGATGCCGTTACATATCATCCGCATTCGGTGTTTGGAATGATGATGCCTGAAGAGTGTCCCGGTGTGCCGTCAGAAATGCTGAGCGCTAAATTTACATGGAAGGATAAAGACGCATACGTGAAGACCGCTCATAAACTTGCGGGCTATTTCATTGTGAATTTTGAAAAATATAAAGATTTCGCGAGTGATGAAATTATGGCCGGGGCTCCAAAATATGAAAGCTAAACCGCAAATAAAAAGCCCCCGCTTTTGCAGAGGCTTTTTATTCAAGAAACTTTGTTGAACGTTTTAAAAGCTATCGAAGATATTGCTGATCCAATTGATCTTTGAGTTCGGGATGTCTTTTTAAATACACAGCTACAAAAGGGCAGTAAACCATCACAAGCTTCTTAGTTTCTTTTGCATATTGAAAGGCATAAGCAGCCAACGCTGAAGCTACTCCCTTTCCACCCATGCTATCGGGAACTTCGGTATGCATTAAGGCAATATCTTTTTTGTAAAAGCGATATTCAAGAAATGCAATTGAGTCACCGTCGTGAATTTCAAAGTGCATTAATTTCTCGTTGTTCACCATCTTATATAATTCGGGCATTTGTTCTATTTTAATTCAAGACGCCAAACTTTCCTGCCTGGTATTCCCTGAAAGTCTCTTGTAATTCCTCCTGGGTGTTCATTACAAATGGTCCGTACTGCGCAACAGGTTCGTTGATAGGTACGCCACTCAAAAGAAGCAACACACTTTTTTCAGTTGCTTTAATGGTAATAGTTTCTCCTTCATTCTTAAACAAAACAAAATCGTGCAATTTTGCACTTTTCCCATTCACTTCAATTTCTCCTTCCACAACTAAAATTGCCGTATTATGTGCCGCCTCAATATCAGTTGTCATTTCGCCATTCTTATTCAGGCGAATGTTGAGCATATTTATCTCTGTAAATGTAGAAGCCGATCCTTTAACACCGTTAAAACTTCCTGCGATTACACTTACTTCTCCGCTCTCACCAGGAAGAATTATTTTATTCATTTCTGACGATACGAGCGACTGGTATTTCGGAGTAGTGAGCTTATCTTTCTTAGGAAGGTTTACCCAAAGCTGAATCATTTCAAATGGCCCACCTTTTTTTGAAAATTCCCTTTCATGAAATTCTTTATGCAGAATTCCAGAGCCCGCAGTCATCCATTGCACGTCACCCGGATTAATTACGCCGCTGTTGCCTGAGCTATCATAGTGTTCAACGCTTCCCTTGTAGGCGATGGTCACCGTTTCGAAGCCTTTGTGCGGATGCACATCAACACCTCTTGGAGTATTGGATGTACCAAAGTCAAAGGCCGGGTTAAAGTCCAGCATTAAAAACGGGCTTATTCTTTCACGTATTTTGTATCCTGATGGGAAATAATTATACACTCTAAAGCCGTCTCCCACCATACCTGGATTTTCAGGGCGGTGAAAGACTTTTTCGATTTGCTTGATTTCATTCATCTGTTTTTATTTTAAATTATTTGTATCAAAATTTTATAGCACTGCAAAGTTACTAAAACGGTATATATTTGTAACCGATTTACATTTATAAAGCGGTTACCTTTTTGAAACCACTAAAATAGAAATAGTAATGGCGGATAAAAAAATACTTCAATCCAAAGATATGCAGGCATTGCGGGATGCAATGGACATTTTAAACGGCAAATGGAAAATTGCCATTATGTGTTCATTAAATGAGGAGAAGAAGCGGTTTAAAGAGTTACAGCGGCATGTCGGCAAAATCTCCGGTAAAATGTTGTCCAAAGAACTAAAGGAGCTTGAAATGAATGAATTAGTGGAACGTATTGTTTTTAATACCAAACCTGTTACCGTTGAATATGAGCTCACTTCTTACGGCACCTCCCTTGAAAAAGTTATTGAAGAATTGGTGAATTGGGGAATGAAGCACAGGAAGAGGATTTTAAGACAGAAGTAATGAAATGACTGGTTCAAATATAGCGTTAGAAATTATGCAGGCAGGTTAATGAATGTTACCTTGTAGCTTCTTTCCCGATGATCGCCGAAACTTTGTTGTTAGCCTTTGGATTAATAAAAAATATATTTCTTATTTAATTCCAACGATTATGTATCGCCGGCTTGGTAAGTTCAGCTTTCTATTTTACTATCTTATATTTTTTTCAATAAAATTATGTGCGCAAAAAGAACCGGGGAATACTAAGGCTCAAAAAGAAAATACTACCGCCGAAGGGGATGGACTTTTCTTGAGCGATGATCTCCTCCATTTTAAGCTTACGGGCAGGCTAAATGAGTTATACAGCGACAGGAAAGAAAATATGGCTTATCATCCCCTCCTGCTACAGTACAAATCTAAAGACAGCAGCCTCCATTCCATTCATATAAAAGCAAAAGCAAGAGGAAATTTCAGGCGCCTGAAAGAGAATTGTAAACTGCCTCCTTTGCTCTTAAATTTTCCTAAGGCTGAAAAAATGACCCATACTCCTTTTGAAAAACAAAACAAGCTCAAACTGGTTATGCCCTGCCAGGGAGATGAGTATGTGATAAGAGAATGGCTTGTTTACAAATTGTATAATCTTCTTACAGAAAAAAGTTTTAGAGCCAGGTTGGTTGAGGTGGAATTTCAAGATTCTGCTGGCCAAAGAAAAACCGAAACGCAGTACTGCATATTAATTGAGGATGAAGAAGCTTTAGCTAAACGAAATAAGGCATCGTTATTGAACACTAAGCAACTTTCAATGGAAAAAACCAACAGAATGGAGTTTACTAAAATGGCAGTATTTCAATACCTGATTGCAAATACTGATTGGTCTGTTCCTTACATGCAAAATATCAAACT
>JBBSBD010000099.1:0-20455 GCA_038251675.1 Chitinophagales bacterium
TAATTTGGTTAGGGATAATGAGGCCTGGGGCATTTGGCTGGATTGCGGAGTTATTGGCTCCCGGGTTACCCGCAATGTGGTAGTCAATAACAATATTTCCGGAATTTTCTTTGAATGCTCTAATGGGCCTGGATTAATTGACAATAACGTGGTGGCGTACAACCGTGGTGATGGGATTTATACCCATGATGCCAGTGGTGTAAACATAGCCAACAATCTTATTTTCGGTAACACTAACTTTGGTATCTACATGTGTGTGGCTACCGATCGTAAAGTGCCGCCTTATCATTATGCCACAGGATTGTATGAAAATGAATTGAGTGCCTGTTCCTGGGAGCGTATTTATAATAATGTGATTGTAAAAAATAATGAAGGTGCTATTGCTTTACCACGTCCCGGAATAAGAGCACAGGATAATTATTCCGATTATAATTTGTTTGATGCTTCCTCCAATGAACGTCGTTTTATGCAGCACTTCCGCAATGGTGAAAAGCATTCGGACGAAGAAGTAGCGGATGAAGCCCGCAAGGCATTTATGAAATATGGCGATGCCAACCTTTCCGGAGCCGATTTGGCTTTATGGAAAAATGACAAGGGTCTTGCTATGAACCTACCGCAATGGCAGTCCGTTACAGGTTATGAAAAGCATAGCATCACCGGCAATATCAATGTCCAAATGGGTTTAAAAACATTCGAGTTGACGGTAACAATGGATAAATCTATCCAGCAATTAAATTGTCCGCCAGTAAAGACTTTAGAGGTACGTGATTTTACAAAATTTGCACGGCATATAGATAAGGATTTTATCGCTGAGCCAATGCCTGCAGGCACATGGCAAGCAGGAGCTTTTCAAAATTTTAGGCCAGGTAAAAATCAATTTACCATATGGCCGGTAAAATTTGAATATCCTGTTATGCCACCAAAAGTAGCAATGGAGCCACAACCCGGCTCAGAAGGATTGAAACCTGTTTCGAAACCTGCAGATAATGGTAGCAAGTAACCTCTTGATAGATTAAGAGGTTAAGTGAGTAGAAGAAACTATTAAGCTATTATCTATAACCTATCCATACTGTGAATACTATATGGATCTTAAACTACGGATATTCGTCGTTACACATATTTGTTTGCACTGCTTTCTTTTAATTTCTACACCGGATGAATCATTCATATAAGAAGACCTTTAAACCTGCTTTTACTTTCATACTGTGTATGCTCTGTACACACTATGCACATACTCAGCAAGCTCATTTTATTAAAAAAGAAAATCAGGTTTTTGTACACTCAGATAATGGCATCTTGCTGCTCCAGCCTTTTTCCGATAGCATTATTCGCATAGCTTTTGCGGCTGGTGATACTATACCCGTAAAAAATGAAATAGCTGTAATTAAAGCTCCTCAAAAAGTAGATTATAAAGTGTATGAAAAAAATGGAGAGATTTTCCTGCAAACAAAAGTTCTAACTGCACAAGTAGGTGTATCAGAAGTGAAATACCTGGAACATAAAAGACCAATTCTTGTTTGGCACCTCTGTTTCAGTAAATCCTGTAACTGATTATCATCACCGTTCACGACAACTATATTATCACCGTTCACGACAACTATATTTACTAAAGGGGGATTGGTATAACTTCTGACTACTGAAAAAAGTATTGGAGGAAAATCAGTAACAGTTGATGCGCCTCTTGACCAAATGCCTCTATTCATAAAAGCCGGTGCTATCATTCCTGGAGAACCCAAAGTGCAATATGCAATGCAGGAAGATGACGAACCATTGCGTATTTTCGGTTATCCCGGTGCTGATGGTTCCTACGAGTTATATGAAGATGAAGGAGAGAGTTACCAGTATGATCAGCCCAAGATGCAGGCCAGAGCAAAGGTGATAGAGAAAATAAGAGATGTGTCCCAGCGTCATAATCGCAACCACTGACAAGGGTGAGAGACCTTATCAATTCGATACAACGCGGCTGGGTACAATATTATAGGATAGGAAACTCAGCCAAAGTTTTTGGATATGTAAAAGACTGGTTATCCCGGAAGATCCGAAGGCATCTTATAAAGGCCTAAGGAAAACAGGGCTTCGGCTGGAAGCAATGGAGTACAAAGGGATTGTATGCTATGTACAACATATATAGCGACTTTAAAGTATCCACGAGGAAAGTTGTTCCGGCATGATAGGCAATAGACTTTATAAGAAATGATTAGGTAAGCGCAGTGCGTTAAATGCGCATGCTGCGTTTGACGAGGCGTGTGGTGGAAAACATGATCAATGATTAATGCGCCACTGCTCGACCCTACCTGTGAGCGGCTTGGGCACTCGACTCTCTCAACAAGCCTGAGGCAAGCCTAGGACGTTGCGCTATCAAGTGCAGGCTTCACGGTGTAAAAGAAAGCGGTTGTTGCGTTTGATGAAATTGCCTATTGCTTCGTTGGACCCAACGTCCCTGGCTTTGCTTGTGGCTCGGCAGGATTGCTGGGAATAAAGCTTTTGCCATATATTCTTGCACTTTAGTTCTCCTAAAGTTAACTCAAACTCAATACCAGTTTGACCCGAGGTTATAAACAGCAGACCATAATTATGGTTTGGAAGAAAATAAAGAATATCGAGCCATGGGATAGTAATGTACAAAGGTTTAGCTGATTGCTATTTTTTAATTGATGAAAACGGTAATCCTAACTTGTTTCCTGAACAAATATTTGAGATTACAGATAATTTATTACCATCAATACGGGTGTATAAATTGTAAAATTGTTTTGACAATAGTCATTTAATGAGTTGTACCCACATCGGAACTATTTTGAGTGAAAAAGTTGCAGGCCCAATCACCCGCGTTGCTACCATCAGAATGAGATTCCCAAGAACGTAACTCTTAAAACAACTATATTCTTGCAATTCTTGTCTTGCGATACTCCCTCGGGCTCATCCGGGAAATTTGTTTGAAATACCTTGAAAAGTTATCAAAGCTGGTAAACCCCGTTTCCAATGCAATTTCCTGCATTGTCAAGTCCGTCGAAAATAATAAATTCTTGATATGGTTCACCTTTACCCGGTGGATTTCCTTTCCAATGCCGCTGAATATTGTATTCAGAAATTTTCGTTCCAACTGCCTTCGCGAAAGATTGGTTATTTTTGCAACATCAGTAACGGCAAGGTTATGGGAAGGCGCTTTTTCATTTATATAAGTAAGGGCTCTTGATACGTTTGTGTCTTTGACCGCCAAAATATCAGTTGATTGCCTGGAAACAATAAAATGCGGCTGTCCAATAATATTAGTTGGAACTTTCATTTCACCTTTGATTATTTGATCCAGCGTTTTTGCTGCATTGTATCCAACTGAATACGAATCATGTTCGATTGAAGATAAAGGAGGATTACATAGCTCGCAAACCAGATCATCATTATCCACGCCTAGAATAGCAACATCGTGGGGGATTTGCGCATTGGCAAGACGCGCAGCTTCCATAACCTCAAAAGACAGATCATCGGAACAAATCATAACGGCAACCGGCTTTGGCAGGTTGGAAAGCCATCTTGCCAGGTTTTCTATATTTTTCTGAATGCTTTCTTTGGATGATTGCTTCTTTTTATTCTTCTGCCAACACTTCAATCCTGCCTTGTCAAGCAATCTCTGAAATGCGTGTTGGCGGTCTTTTGACCAAAAAGAATCTTCATAGCCGTAAAAGGCGAAATGTTCAAACCCTTTCGTCATAAAATACTTTGCGCCCATTTCTCCAATAGCAACATTGTCCGTAAGTATGTTGGCCATACCTTCGAAAACCTGTTTATACGGCGCAATGACTTTGGGGATTTTTAATTTTTTTAATTTGTCGGAAAATTTATATTCACTCACAATAACGCCGGCAAGATTTTTACCGAAAAGTTCACTTTCTGTTTCACTCGTTTTTATATTCCGATATACCGGCGATTGCCTTACCAAAAGCCAGGATGTGTTGACCCGGCTGTATTTGATGATCCCTTTTAGCAGGTTCCTGTCATAAGAATCCACGGTATCAATAAGTAAAAGGATTTCTTTTTTATTCATCAACCAGACAATTATAAAATTAATACTGTAGGCAGCCCTTATTTCCAGTTATTAAATGTCGCTTTGCTAACGCCCAATTCCCGGCTTACATCTTTAGTGGAAATGCCTGATTCCTGTTTTTTGATCGCAGCCACAATCTGGCTCTCCGTGAATTTACTCTTTTTCGTGTTGCTTACAGTTTGAAATTAAAGATTTTTTCTAATTCCGAACTGCCGAACTTCGGGGCTGCCTGCAATATAATTCAATCTGGTCCATGTCGCAAAATGATGAAAGATTGACGTAAAGTGAAAAGACGCAGATGCGCACCTTGTTTAACTTCGCGATGTCATTTGTACGTTTTCCTAACGTTACTTGCTAAATTAAAATATATGTACACGAATCAAAAGATTGCTTTTCAGGCCCTTCCCGTTATTTTCGGAATTTCATTCTTAAAGTACGCGATCAGCGGTTAAGTTTCAAGGTAAAAGCCGACAGTTTGCGCGAGTTGCTGTGGATTATTGATAAGATCAAACCAATAAAATATACCATTGATGGGAAAAATGTAAAAATAGAAGAAGAAGAATAAATATATCTAAAAGAAAAAGGAAGGTTTGCTGCAACATCCCTTCCTTCAATTTCAATTTGTTAAACCTTTCTAATTAACTACCAAAACGATTATGCGTATGAAAAAAATTAATCTCTTTTTAGCATTTTTCCTGCTGTTCGCAACTGCCTCAATAGCACAGGATGTTGCAACTGGCAGGGTTATTCTCAGCGATGGAGCTCCTCTTGAGGGTGCCACTGTAATAGTAAAGAAAACAAAAGAAGGTACAAAGACAGATGCCAATGGAAACTACTCCCTTCCTGCACCCAAAAATTCCGTCTTAGTAATTTCCTACGTTGGCTATGTGCCTGTTGAAGTTACTAATTCTGGAGAACCAATTTCTTCAACGCTTAAGACAATTAGTTCAGATTTGGGAGAAGTAATAGTGGTTGGCTACGGCACGCAGAAAAAAGTTGACCTTACCGGCGCTGTTACCAGTATAAAAGCTGACAAACTGAAAGACTTTCCAACCACAAATCTTTCCACTGCTTTGGCTGGCCGCTTGTCAGGTGTTTATGTTGATCAAACTAACGGCGTACCAGGTATTCCTTCCAGTCTTATTATCCGTAGCGCTTCTTCCTGGAATGATGCACCCCCTTTATATGTTATTGATGGCGTCGTCCTTGATAAATACTATTTTGACAGGCTTTCAGCCAATGAAATATCATATATAACGATTCTGAAAGATGCTGCCTCTTCCGCTATTTATGGTTCGCGGGCAACCGGCGGGGTAGTACTTGTAACCACCAAAAAGGGTATTATAGGTAAACCCATAATTACCTTGACGGATCTTTTAGTTTCGAAAAGCCTACCAGCAAGCCTGAGTTCATGACTCCTGATGAAGCTTTCAAAATGATTAATGGGGCCCCGGGGCCCGATTATCTGAAGTGGGATGAAGCAGAAATGGCTCATACCAGGGAAACCGGATTTTATCATTGGATTGATTATGTATATCAACCACCAAGTACTTTGAAGCATTCGCTGAGTGTTTCGGGCGGTAATAGCAGTGTAAGATACTTCCTTGGAGGTAACTATCTTCATAACAAAGGATTTCTTCCTAACCTCAGTTATAAAAGATATTCCATCAGGGGAAACATTGAGGTTAATATTACAGAGGATTTGACGGCTACCTTAAATTTAAACTCCAATTATGACCAAAAGTATCAGTTTAACACTACATTAAACAGCGGAGGCCAAACTGATGATTTTTTAGACCTCTATGGTTGGTTACAAACCTGGCCAAACACCTATCCTCCGTATGTAGATGGTAAGCCGGTAAATACCACCTGGAATGGCAATTTGGCAGATAAAATAAAAAATGGTGGTTATGATAGATTATCCGGCGAAAATACCGATGTATTAATGTCGTTGAATTACAAAATTCATGCTGTGCCAGGTCTTTCAGTAAAAGTAGCTTACAGTAAGAATAATAACCTTACCTACCGTAAGATTTATGATATTAAAAGAACGCTTTCCGATTTCGCAAGGGAGGGAAGCGGAGGCAGGATTTTAGGTGATCTTATTGGCAGCGGGCCGAGTCCTGATCCGGGAAGGGAGTATCTTTCCAATGAATATGGCAGGTTTAGCTCGTACCAGTTAAACGGACAAATCAATTATATCAAGGATTTTGGGCAACACCACATCGATGCCTTCGCCGCATACGAACAATATGAAAGTATCTATTCCGGTATTTCATTATCGCGCTATAATTTTCCATTAGTCAGGACTGACCAGATTTTTGCCACAAGTCCTGATCCTTTAAATCAAAGTTCAAATGGCAGTGAATTTGAGTCAGCCCGACTTTCTTATATAACCAAAGTTAATTACAATTTTGCTAATAAGTACTTATTCTCAGCATCGGTACGGCGCGATGGCTCAATGCGGTTCGCGCCTAATAATCGATGGGGTTTGTTCCCTGCCTTATCAGCCGGTTGGCGAATATCTGAAGAACCATTTTTCAAAGATAATGTTGGATTTGTCGAATACTTGAAGCTGCGAGGATCATATGGATTGACCGGAAATGACAATGTGGGCGGGTGGTTGTGGCAGGAGCAATATGCCACTAATCCGGTTAATGGAGGTATTTATTTCGGAAACGCCTTGCAGTCTTCACTCTACTATAATAATATTCCTGTCACGGACCTGACTTGGGAAAAGTCAAAATCTTATAATTTTGGTATTGATGCTACAGTATTAAAAAGTCTCTCTGTTTCCGCAGACTTTTGGACCAGAAATACCTATGATATTCTTGGGCCACGAATTCTTTCATTACCTTCAACATTTGGAGCAGAATTGCCTGCACAGAATTATGGAAAAGTTGATTCACACGGTTTTGAATTTGAGATTAGATATGAAGGTAAAACAGGATTCGGACTCAACTATCATGTCAATGGAAACTTTTCATTTGCCACGAATAAGGTGGTACAACAAGATTATGCATCCAATGGACTTCCTGCTTACAATCCCAATGGGAAACCTATCAATTTTATAGTTGGATTGGTTAATTCAGGAATCATACGTACTCAGGCCGATTTGGATAAGTCACCTTCAGGATACACGGTATATGGAGAGAAACCATCTTTGGGCGCACTTTCATTTAAAGATATTTCAGGGCCTCAGAATGTTCCTGATGGTAAAATAGATTCTTACGATCTCAGTGATATTTCACTTAAAGGTAATGTGCCTTATACAGGTGGTTTATCGCTTGGAGGTAGTTGGAAGGGCATAAGTCTGGAAGTATTTTTCCAAGGGAATTTTGGTCAGGAAAAACTATACCACGATTTACAGCAACGCCAGGCTGACTTATACGATGTTCCATGGAAGCATTGGGTAGATAGTTGGACGCCTGAAAATACAGGAGCAAAATATCCAAGGGCATATGAACCATATAATGACTTGTCTTTTATGAATTATGATTCAGATTTCTGGTTATTTAATGCTAGTTATATTCGTTTAAGGCAATTGACAATACAATATCTGATTCCACAAACATTTACTAAAAAAATGGGAATCGGAGAATTAAATGTCAATTTTACCGGCACCAACCTTTTGACATGGTCAAAGTGGAAATTATACGATCCACAGTTACGAGCTTATGCTTCTTATCCAATAATGAAAGCATTTACAATGGGTATTACTCTTACATTGTAGGTATTTATAATTTGGATAATCAATACTTTTTGAATTAAATATAAAAAATATAAAATGAAGATAAATCATATTTTAAGCCTGTTTCTACTCATTATCAGTATTCTGATAGCAGGCTGCGATAAAGTTCTTAATAAGGAAAACCTTACTGCCATTAATCCTGATATTGTGTGGAATGACCCTGTAGCTGCTAATGCTTATTTGAATGATATATATAAGAAAGTAATGCCTGAATTACCACATGAAGGAACAAACTCGGATGAAGCTGCTTCAAGGTCACAATTGCCAGATCAATTAAAGGGTACTGGCACAATCGATAGTTGGGGCGGTTATTGGGATTATAGTAACATCCGCAAGATAAATTTTTTATTGGAAAAGATTGAAAGCGGAACTATTGATTCAGACACAAAAAAAGTAATTAAAGGTGAGGCCTTCTTTTTTTGGGCTTGGCTCTATTTCGGAATGGTACGGGCTTATGGCGGGGTGCCTATAGTTCTCAGAGCCCAGAAAGCTAATGAAGGAGAAGCCTTAAATGTACCAAGGAATAAAACCTCAGAATGTATCGCACAAATTATTACCGACCTGGATTCTGCGATAGCTTATGTTCCTGTTGCTTATGGGTCGGAAGATGCCGGAAGGATAGATAAAATTGCGGCAAGCGCATTTAAAGGACGGGTATTGTTGTATTATGCCAGTCCGCAATTTAATCCTCAAGTCGATATAAACCGCTGGCAGAATGCTTACAATGCAACCAAAGATGCTTTGCATGAGGCAAATGCCGGAGGAAAAGGCTTATATGAAAATTATAGAAATATCTGGTACGATGACTTAAATAAAGAAATGATAATGTATAGAAGATATCTGTTTCCTAGTGATGTATACAATCAGATGGGTTTTAGACCCGTAGCATACATAAAATTTCAAGTTGGTTGGGATTGGCCCACCCTCGATCTGGTAAATTCATTTCCACTAAAAGATGGCTCAGCCTACAATCCTGTTGTGCTAGGTTATGACACGTTGTGGAAATACCGTGATGACCGGTTTTATGCTTCCATCACTTACAATGGTTCTGATTATGGAATAAAGGAACTGGTTGAGGCCAATAAGTATTTATGGACCTACCACATAAAAGTCAATCCCGACCCTAATCAGGAAGGTGGAGCACTGTGGTCGGTAACCAGTTTTTACCGGAACAAAGCGATTGATAAAACATTGGATTTGGGAACTGCGAATTCGGCAACTGTACCGAACATTGAGATACGTTATGCGGAGGTACTCCTTAATTTAGGTGAAGCAGCAAACGAAATTGGTAAGAGCAATGAGGCTCTGGATGCCTTGTATCAAATCAGAGCAAGGGCAGGGATACTACCTGGAGTAGATAATAAATACGGAATTACCGCTTCTAGTAAGGAAGATATTCGAAACGCGTATATCAGGGAGCGGCAGGTTGAATTTGCCTTTGAAGATAAACGCTGGTGGGATCTCAGGCGTTGGAGGAGGTTCGATATCCTTAATCAGCAAGTGAACAAACATGGTTTATACATTACCAAAGAAAATCCTCCATTCCCTGAAGGGAAGGAAAATATTAATCTGATCTATGATCAGTTTGTTAATACTGTTGTTAAGACTGACGGTGGTGAAAACATCAATATCCCTGATAACTACTATTTCTATCCTCTCGCAAAAGACGAACTGGATAGAAATCCAAACCTTAAACAAACCAAAGGCTGGGATGGGGGCACCTTTGATCCGTTGGAATAAAAATCATTAACTTTTAGTGAGTTAAACCGGTCAGGCCGTTCAAAAAACCTGGCTGGTTTTCATTTTTCAACTGCAAATCACTAAAAAAAGGTCGGTACCATTACTGAAACAACAATTCGCCAATAGTTAAACAAACAACAAATAAACGATAAGCAAAAGTTACTCAGTCAAAAGGATAACAAGTCTGGCCATAAGGCAATTAAAAACAAGTTAATAGAAATGAAAAAATAGTGTTAATCATGAACTGAATTCGCGTGAGCATTTTGAAGAATTTTGCTTGCCCTATCTGACACGTGCGGTTGATGAAACCCATCGTGTCGGCAAAAAGGCGTTGGGCAAATATTTTGGCGGGATCGACGATCGGGCTGATCTGATTGCCTCATCCGGAATGGAAATGGTGCTGATGGAAACCAAAATGAAAAACTTCACCAATGACTATACTGATTTCCCAGAAAATGGGCGGAAAAGTGTGCCTTTTGGGCAACCTGAACCCTTACGACGAAATCGAGTTATTGTCGGGTAACGAGTTGCAGGAAGCCATCAAAAAACAGCTTGATGCTGGCCGTCAGTATGGCAAATTCATGAATTGTGCCGGAAGCCCGCTAACACCAAACACAAGCGCTCAGCGAATTCGTCAGTTTGTTGACTTTGCGCATATTTTGTAAGCAAAAGGGTTTACTGAATAGGGGTTTTGTAATACTCATAAATACCAGATTTGAAAATGACCGGAGATGCTTATGATTTAAAATATATCGCCCATCTTTCTCAGGTAGCTGGGGTAAAAAGGTATAAAATGGTTGATGGAGCATCCAAAGACCTTGAAATGATTGAGGTAAATAACGGATCAGGCTTGGTTTTTACCATCGTTCCTGATAAATGCCTGGATATATTTAACCTTATTTTTAAAGGAAAGCCGGTTTCATTTATCAGTTCGGTAGGTCTTGTCCCTCCATTTTATTACGATTCTCATGGGTATGGTTGGCTTAAAACTTTCGGGGGAGGTTTGTTTGTTACTTGCGGACTTACCAACGTAGGCGAACCCTGTATTTTTGAGGGTAATGAATACGGGTTGCATGGAAGCATTTCGCAAACCCGGGCTGATGGGGTAAAGGTAAATGAGCATTGGAATGACAATGATTTGGTCTTCGAGATATCGGGTAAAATCAGGCAGGTTAAATCGCTGGTCGAAAATTTGGTGATTGAGCGGAAGATCTGCATCAGTTTATTCAAAAACGAAATCAGGGTTACTGACACCATTAAAAATGAGGGACAGACCCGAAGACCTTTCATGATCTTGTATCACATGAATTTCGGCTATCCTTTGGTAAATCCAAATTCCGAATTTATTGTGCCCATCAGGTCAACAGAAGGTTTTAATGACTACTGCGAAGCAAGAAAAGAGCATTGTCTGGAAATACCTGAACCCAATAATCAGTATGTTGAAGAAACCTATATTCATAAGGTTTACAGTAAAAGCCACCAGAGTGGTTTTTGTATAATTGATGATAAGAATAACCCCACTTACGGAGTTTCAGTGAGATATTCAAGTGATGAATTGCATAACCTGGGGCAAAACAATTTTTTTAGGGAAAAGGAATATTTCATCGCCTTTGAACCCTGCAACAACGATATTAAAGGTGCTGCTTTTGAAAATGAAAAAGGAACTTTACAATACCTTGAACCAGCAGAAACCATTCATATTGAATTAATTATCACCTTAGATACGGATGTTGAAAATCTTAAATCAGAAATTCAATCATTTAATCACAAATAAAAAAATATTATGCCTAAAGTAGTTTTATCGCCAGCCCCTGTAATGGTTTATCCGGGGATCAACAATTTTGAAGTTGATGATATTAAGCGTACCGATTGTCACAGTCCGGGTTTTTGGGAAAACGACAAGTTGTATATCTTCAATTTCTGGGAACATCCCTGGCGAATCACTGCAAACTCGCTTGGCGACTTCCAATCGCATGAGCCCGTTAAGTTTGATATTGAACAGAATGGAGGCCGTTGGATTGAAGGTATTTGGAAAGTACCCAATGGGAAATTATACGGTTGGTATCATCTGGAGCCAAATGATATGTTGAAACCGGGCAGATTGTTACATCGTTATCCAACTTTACCCAAAGTGGCTGCCATAGTATCAGACGACAACGGAGCCACCTGGAAAGACATTGGTTTTATACTTAGCGGACCCGAAGAGTTAACCGATTTAGATACCAAAGATACCTGGTATTATGGTGGAGAAGGTGATTTTGGCACCTGCGTGGATAAAGATGAAAAGTATGTTTATTTTATCATTACAACCTTTTACGCCGGAGGCCCCCAGAATCAGGGAATGGCTTATGCCAGAATGGACATGAAATATCTGGACAATCCAGTAGGAAATGTTTGGAAATGGAGAAACAACAAATGGGAAGAGCCTGGTTTGGGTGGTTTTGCTGATCCATTTTTGCCTGTCACGCGAGATTGGCACGACGAAAATGCGAACGCTTTCTGGGGTCCGGCCATTCACTGGAACGCTTATCTGAATTGTTATGTCATGTTTCTTAACCGGGTTGATGATGGAACCTGGCATACCGATGGACAATATGTTTCCTTTAACGATGATATTTCCAATCCGCTGGGCTGGTCCACTCCAGAAAAGGTTCTTGATGGAGATGAAGGAAGGGCCGCGACTGCACCTTATAATTTGCATACAGGTTGGTATGTAAGTGTATTTTCGACCGAAAAAGGGGAAACCGATAATCGGATCACCAGGAAAGCCAGACTGTTTATTCAGGGTGTCTCAAAATGGGAAGTTACCTTTGAAAAGTAATGGTACTGTACGCCATCGGGATTGAACAATGAAGGTTTGGTATTTGCACACGCAAGGGTTTTTTCTGCAAACACATTAAATACGTCCACAATCATTAAAGCGACGATTCAAAATTCCATTACTCTTTTTTGTTAATATTTATTTGTCAATCGTTAATGGCTCAGCCGTGATCATCGACAAAAACAGTCCCGGTAAGGTATTCGACGGAATTGGCGTGGTGAGCGCTTCCAGTTCGCGCTTACTTAGTCAACCCTTAATAATGAACGTAATCCACAATTGACAAGGGTTTGGGGATAAAAAGAGCAAATAAATTTGCGGGAAAACTGAAATTTGTATTCAAAACCTTGCAAATTATTTTATGCTTTCAAAACCAAAATCCACATCGCAGCTTGGCTTTTACAACACCTATGAAGAACAGCTTAGCCACCGACACCCGCTGTATATTTTAGCTAACAACATCCATTGGGATACTTTTGAAGAAGCCTTTGCAAAGCTGTACTCAGAAGAAGGCCGCCCTGCAAAACCTATCAGGTTGATGGTTTCTTTAATCATACTCAAGCACATTCGTAACATAAGCGATGAGAGTGTGGTGGAGCAATGGAGTGAAAACTGCTATTACCAATATTTTAGCGGTGAAAAGGTATTTGCCTGCGGAGCGCCTTGCGAAGCATCAGAGCTGGTACACTTTCGCCACCGCATCGGCGAAGAAGGCATAGAATTGATTTTCAAAGAAAGCATTCGCATTAATGGTAAAGATGCCCGGGAGCAGGAAGCCACAACCGATACTACGGTTCAGGAAAAAAACATCACCCATCCTACAGACAACAAATTGCATCGCAAGATCATTAAAAAATGTATAGCCATTGCAGAGCAAGAAGGCCTTGAGCTTCGTCAGAGTTATACCCGCATTTTGAAGAAATTATTAATGGATCAGCGCTTTAGAAATCATCCGAAAAATAAAGGCAAAGCAAGAAAGGCAGATAAAAAAATAAAGACCATTGCAGGGCGGCTGGTAAGAGAGTTAGAGCGCAAACTACCGCCCAGCCTTTATCAGAGCACCCTTGCATTATTCAAACAAGTATTAGCACAAAAGAAAGCAGACACGGGTAAAATTTATTCGCTGCATGAACCGCATGTTCAATGCATCAGCAAAGGAAAAGAGCATAAGAAGTACGAGTTCGGTTCAAAAGTATCCATTACTTCCACAAAAAAAACCGGTGTTATCATTGGGGCCATCAACCTGGAAAAAAATGTACATGACAGCAAAACATTACAACCTGCCATTGAACAACAACAAAGACTAACAGGCATTATCCTAAAAAATAATTTTGTGGACCGGGGATACCGTGGAGTGAAAGAAGTATTGGGAACACAAATTATAATACCCGATTCACCAGGCAAACAAAGGACACCATACCAAAAACAAAAACTACGAAAGGGGTTTAAGAGAAGAGCAGCCATAGAACCAAAAATCAGTCATCTAAAACAAGATCATCGCCTGAGCCGAAACTTTTACAAAGGGATTAAAGGAGATAATAGAAACGTAATGCTTGCAGCAGCAGCTATGAACTTTAAAAGGATGATGAACATCTACAAACAGATGTTTTTTGACTTTTTTATGCGCCTGATTTATATCATTCAAAATTGCCTGATACCTCAAAATATTTTTATCCTAAACTCTAAGATTGGTTTTTAAGGGTTGACTACTTATCAATTATCCGGAACCGCAGCGTAGCAAATCCTGGATTAAATCTTTGAAACCAATTAAAATCTAAACACATGAATACTATTCAACGCTTATTTCAACTATTTCAGGCAATTTCAGTAGCAGCAATCTTAATGTTTGCAGCAGTTCCGGTTGCGGCACAAACAATCGCAAAAAACTTCTATGTCAATCCTGAAAAAGGGAACGACAACAATCCCGGAACTTCCGTTTCAGCTCCGTTTAAAACACTTTCTAAAGTAAAAGGTGTAGTTCGTGGAATTGACAAAACAAAAAGTGGCGACATCATTGTTAACCTGTTGGGAGGAACTTATTATCCGCCTTCAACCCTCGCATTCGACGAAAAGGACGGTGGTTCGGCCACCTGTAAAGTGATCTATACCAATTACAAAGATGAAGTTCCCGTAATTTCAGGAGGAAAAGAAATTACAGGCTGGAAACTGTTCGACAAAGCTAAAAATATCTATCGCGCCCCAGCAAACTCAATGGAATTCAGGCAACTTTATGTAAATGGAAAACGCACCATACGTGCCCGTCAACCTAATATTGGTAGTAACTATCAAATTGTTGATTATAAAAAACCATTAACAACAATTAAAATTAACAAATCGGAATTACTGAACATTAAAAGTATTGAAAAAACAGAGATTGTAACCACAAACAATTTCACATCTAACCATTTAAGAATCAAATCATTTACCTCAGATAATAACTATTCATATATTGATATTCAGGACAATGAAAAATATATTTTAAATCATATTACCGAGGGAGCATTTTGGAAAAAAAATTATTTTTTCGAAAATGCTTACGAATTTATTGACGCGGAAGGCGAATGGTACTTAAATACTGCCGATGGATTTGTTTATTACAAGCCTTTCAAGGACGAGAATATAGAGAATGCCGAAGTCATCGCACCAAATCTCGAAACCATTGTAAAAGTTGAAGGCGCCAGTCTGGACAGCCCGGTTCTAAATCTGGAATTCAGAGGGATTGAATTTATGTATGCAACCTGGCTGTGGCCCAACAAAAACGGTTGTGTTGAATATCAGGCATTCCATCCACTTAGCAATGTTCAGACCGAAATTGAAGGTCAATACAAGGAATATGGCGCTGAAAATAATTTTGGTGCCCCTGGTGGTGTATATGTGGCCAAGGCCGATTACATCACATTCGAAAGATGCGGTTTTCAGCACATGGGTGCAAACGGACTCAAACTTCACTACGGAACACACAATTGCAAAATCATTGGCAACGTTGTGAACGACATTTCAGGAAACGGAATCTATGAAATGATGCAAAACTACGACAACAAACCAAGCATGGAAAAATACAACCCGGCCGATATCCGCGAGGTGAGCAGTTACGACCTGATCTGCAACAATTTTGTAAATAATAGCGGGGTTGATTATAAAGGTTCGGTGGGTATTTTTTGCGGTTATGCCCGAAACGTAACCATTGCCCACAACGAGGTAGTAAACATGCCTTATACAGGAATCAGCGTTGGCTGGGGTTGGGGCGGACTGAAAGATACCACGGTAATGGCTGACAACAAGATTGTTGACAATTTTGTGCATAATGTGAACATGGATACCATCATGTGGGATGGCGGTGGCATTTACACACTTGCCGACCAGCCGCATTCCATCTGTAACAACAACTATGTGATCAGCCGGTGCAGGGGTTTGTATTTTGACGAAGGAACCGGCAACTATACCATCACAAACAATGTGGTAGACAGCGGTCATGAATGGATTACCTTCTGGTCAAAAAAACACCACGACAATATTGCCGACAACAATTACACGGTTAACCTGAAAAATAGAGACATAGGAACCAATTGTGTAATCAGGAATACGATTCACGTTCCTGACCGGAATTGGCCAAAACAGGCGAAGGATATTATTAGCAAAGCCGGGTTGGAAGAAAAATACAAGGACATCAAGGACGAAAAAAAATGGAAATCTAATAAATTGGGGTTGGATCCAAAGGGTGGAAAATAAACTTAACTATTGTAAATGAAATGAGCCATAAGAAAACCTTTCTCACACAGGAGAATCCCGAGTAAATTGGGATTTGGAGTTCCCCGTCTTGCCGGTGAGGCAGGCATCTGACAATTAAAAAATAAAAAACAAACTAATGAACAAACTAACTTTTTTATTACTAATCATTTTTCTAAGTGCCAGTTCTTTTGCACAGGTCAAACCTAACACTGACTGGTTCAGTCAGGCCGAATACGGAATTTTTGTTCACTTTTTACCCGAAGGTAACGACTTTCAGAAGCGTGTTGATGAATTTGATGTCAAAGCATTTGCACAGGATTGCGCAGATGCCGGTGCTGGGTATGTGTTCTTTACTTTGGCACAAAACTCAGGATATTTCAATGTTCCCAATAAGGTATATGATAAATACGCAGGTATTGCACCTGGGGTAAGAAGTTCTAAAAGGGATATTGTTGCTGATTTGGCAAAAGCCTTAAACCAAAAAGATATTAAGCTGATGCTTTATGCATCCGGTGATGTACCAGGTTACGACAGTATAATTGCAAAAAAGCTTGGCGCTAAAGATTTTAACCGGAACGGATATGGCGAAAACTGGAAATTCAACGACCTACTGGTTAAACGCTGGGCAGAAGTGATGCAGGAATGGTCAGATCGCTATGGCTCACTCGTTTATGGTTGGTGGATAGATGGTTGCTACGCCATAAACGGATTTAATAACGAATACGGAAGGATTTTCGTCAAAGCCTTAAAACACGGCAATCCAAAAGCGATTGTAGCGCTTAATCCAGGTGTGGGATACGATTTGGTTTCTGATGCCCAGGATTTTCTGGCAGGTGAGGATAATAATATTCTCGGGGCAAATTGTACGCACAGGTGGAAAGATGGTGTACAGTGGCACCAATTGTCTTTTCTTGGAAAGTACTGGTCCTCAGGCAACCCAAGTTGTACAGCCGAACAATTAATTGATTACCTCAAAAATAATGTAATGAAAAATGGCGGTGTTTTGTCTATAGATGTTCCATTAAGTGGTTCCAGGATAAACGAGACTCATCTTAAATTACTCAAAGAAGTTAAAGCTTCAATCAGGGAAAACACTCAATAACAAACAAGTAAGCAATGAAAAAACAATTATTAGTACCACTTGTCGTCATTATGCTATCTGGCAATATCTTTGCTCAAAGCAAATCGAAGTCCAACATTTCCAGTCACTTTGCCAATTCAATTGCCGATAAAATAGTATTCGAGGCAGGCAACGAAGCATTGAAATTAACTTCGGGCAGCTTCAGCAGCCTCAGCAATTGCAAACCCTATCTTGCATGGCGCAACATGGGCGATGAAAAATGGGTCCAGGATTTCGCCGGAAAAATCGAAAAATCGAAAATATCAGAAAACGAAACACGACTAACCTTTCAACTAGGGGCGGTTTCTGCTAACATTACCGTTAAACAACTGGAAGGTAATGTTCTGGAATTTTCGGGAAACATTACAAACCAAAGCAGAAAAACCATCGAACTGGCGCGCTTTCATTACCTGCACGGCAATGCCGAAAATGGCAATACCAGTTTCATTGGCAACGACATCTATAGTTTTAAGTTAATCAGGAAAACCGATTCGTTGGTTGCGCCACGTATAAGATTTGAAAAATTCTGGAAAGGGATGGGACCCGATTATCCGATGTTGTCCAACCCTATTCACGACGATGCCAACTGGGCCGTTTCGCCTGACTTTGGCGTTTTTGCCCCGGCACTCAACCAGCCCGGCTGGTTCATCGGTTTTACAGGTCCCGGCACGGCTTATGGCGAGGTAGGTTTTAAAACGCTCGAAAGTCCGTCACCTTTTTTTGCCGGAGTTTTATTGGACAACATCATCCTGGAGCCCGATTCATCAAGGATTCTCGAAAAGTGCATTGTTTACACAGGCGACTGGCAGGACGGAATGGCCTACTGGATCAAAAAAACTGCGAAAGAGCTTAAACCGCTGCCTGTTTCTGCCCCGTTAACAGGCTACTGCTAGTGGTATCAAAATTACGGTCATGATACACCTGATATTATATTGAAGGCGAACAACGAAATTGCTGGTTTGCCTGTTCCTCCCGGCGGACGGACAGTTCAGATTGATATGGGTTGGGAAAAAGGTGCTGGTAATTGGGAACCAAATTCTAAATTCGCTTCCATTTGGAAAGATATGCCCGGTAAGATCTCGGCCAAAGGTTCCATACCCGGTTTGTGGATCGCGCCAACGGCTATTGAGCATAAACTACCGCTGGTTAAAGAGCATCCCGAAATGCTTCAGCAATTTGCTTACGGGCAAACCCCGATACGCTTTCATTTTGGCTATTTTATGGATTTCGACCGGCCTGACTGCAAAGCATTTATCCGGAATTTCATGAGAGAAAAGGTGAATGAAGGTTGGCGCTATTTTAAAGTTGATTTCACTTATCCATTGTCAACCGCGAGGATTGCATACGACCGGAAGAAAACGCAATTCGAATCCCACCGCGACCATTACAAATTATTACGTGAATCATGCGGCCCGGACGTACTTATTAACTCCTGTATAGGCACCATTGACCGTTATACCATTGGCTCGGTGAACATTAACCGGATTGGGGGCGATATTGGCGGAGAATGGAACACCGTTCAGGGAAACCTGCGCGATTTGTTGTCGCGGGCCGGCACAAACGGCGTATGGTATCAGGCCGATCCCGATGTATTTTATATGCGCAGAGAAAACTCGAAGTTGAACGATGAAGAAAATTTCCTGTTAACCGGGTCAGTTGGCCTCATTGGAGGTCTTTTCCTGACTTCAGATTATCCATCGCAATGGAGTCCCGAATCACGGAAAATTGTGGAATCGTTCTGGACAACTGATGGTCCGCGCATCCCTTCGAACCATTTTGTGGCTTACGACGATAACAACTTTATAAAAGCCTACCTGGTAAGTTTCAACGATCGCAAAAAGCCACGGCATCGGGTTGGTATTTATAACTGGAGCGACAAACCCGAAACAATAAAGCTTTCGCTGAATGAATTGAAACTTAAGAACAACTTGAAGTGGAAAGCCACATCAACTCTCAAGCAACAAAGTTTTCAACTTAAGGATAAGGTAATTACTATTGAAAACCAACCGGCTCACAGTTTGCGGATTGTGGATTTGAACGTTGAATAGAAAATCAAAGATAACAGTATGAAGACCACTCGATTGTTTTTCCGGAGGTTTCTTTTAGTCATCCTGACAGTTACAACAAGTTATTTAATATTTGCAGTAGGTATCAATGACCAATTATTCGAACCTCCAGAGCAGGATGCTCGTAACCGCCTGTTCGACGCCCAATGGCAGTTCTTCCGGGGTGAAAATCCGGGTGCCGAAAATCCCAGTTTCGATGATTCCAAATGGCGCAAACTGAACCTGCCACACGATTGGAGCATCGAGGATGTTCCGGCAAACGAAGACCGGGATGCGATTGGCCCGTTTTCGAAAAAAAGCCCGGGAACATTCAATACCGGAAATTTCATGGGTGGAACAGGCTGGTACCGGAAACATTTCAGGCTGGAAAAAGAAGATGCCGGAAAGCTGGTTTCTGTACTTTTCGACGGCGTATTTATGAACAGCGAAGTCTGGATCAACGGGCATTACTTAGGGATTCGTCCTAATGGGTATGTGCCTTTTTACTACGACCTTACCGCATTTTTAAAACCGGCAGGCGAAGAAAATGTGTTAACTGTAAAGGCAACCAATAAAGGCGATAACAGCCGCTGGTACACTGGGTCGGGCATTTACCGCCATGTTTACCTGAATGTTACAAATTCAGTGCATGTGGCACAGTGGGGCGTAACCATCACCACACCAAAGGTTTCAGAAACCCAGGCTACTATTGATTTGGCCATTACAATTGAAAACATGGAAGCAATTTCAGAAACGGTCATCCTCAAAACCAAAATCTTTTCGCCGGAAGGGAAACAGGTTGCTGAAACCTCCGGCAATGGAAGTGTGTCAGCCAAATTGGCATTAAATCTTACCCAGAATCTGGTGGTCAAATCGCCATCGTTGTGGTCAGACAAAACACCAAAACTATATGTTGCCCAAACAGAAGTATGGAAAGGCAGCAAACTGATTGATCAGGTGAACAAGAAGTTTGGTATCCGTTCATTGGAATTCAGCCCCGAAAAAGGTTTTCTGCTTAATGGCAAACCTACCAAATTGCGGGGTGGCTGCATCCATCACGATAATGGTATTCTGGGATCGGTTACCTACGACCGTGCCGAAGCCCGCCGTATCGAAGTGCTGAAAGCCAATGGATATAACGCCATCCGCACCAGCCACAATCCACCGTCAAAATCGCTGCTCGATGCCTGCGACCGTTTGGGAATGTTCGTGA
>JBBSBD010000100.1:0-20369 GCA_038251675.1 Chitinophagales bacterium
AAGAACATTTTCCTGGTTGCTAAATTTTAGAAGATTAGTAATGGATTACGAAAGAACAGCAGAGTCTGCAGGTAGTTATATTTATATCGCTATGATGATGCTAATGGGAAAAAATATTAATTAACTCAAACAGCTTCTTAATCCATTGCTGACTCCTAAAATATAATTTCCTTTCATTTTAGGAATTAATCCAACCTTTAAAACATACATGCCATTAGCTTCTCCATACACTATTTGTTGAACTCCGTCAGGTCGTGTGATTGATCTATCATTATATATTCTTCCATTTACGGAAACGTAATCAAAATCAAATACTGCATCTTTACCAATTGTATCACCGAGAGGCAAATTACTTACAGCTAAAGTACTTCCTATACCGGTTGAATTACTGTAGTCAATCATTTGCCCTGAAGATTGATCTACTAATTTTGTTGAAAAAGACGAGACGACATACATCGTGTCTCCAACATGCACGCTATCGTAGTCTGGTGTAATCTGTGAGTTTACACTGAACGACAGATTAGCGTCCACACATGGTTTAGGACAACCGCTGTTTATAATTGCAATGGCTAACAGGCCAATACCTTTTATTGCATTTTTCATAAAATATTAATAATGGTATTGAGAAAATAATCCTGTTACCTGGCCTGACGTAGGATTAGTTGTAGTTTGTAACAATCTTACTCTGTAATTCTGCAAGGTGTGTATAGTTCCCTGAAATGCATTAAACATTTGTTGGTGCGTCGAGTGAATATTTTTTTTAGTAAACTTTGAAGCAATATAAATGTGTCTTTTCATAATCGCTTATGACGTAACCAGGCCGATTGTTTTGAAGAAGATATAAGTGTTGATTTGTATTTTCAAAATCTATTTCAAAACTAGCCTTTGTACACTTATCTGATCTGCGAGCAACGTTTACTGAATTGCTAAGTCCTATACTATAAATTCCAGTTTGTTGCGGAATCACGGCTAGTTTAAACTCATATTGATTCGACTTTTCTATAAATAAATATTCTCTGATTCCTTCAACAAATGAATTATTAATTTGATTCCCTTTTATGATGTCAAATTTAAATTCATTTGCTGCATAGGCTGCCCCGGGATCACTAACACTACCTCCAATAAATTTTACAAAAGATAAAGCATTGCCCAAGTTTTCTGCCCCACTGTAATCAATAATATTATTGGAAGGCATATCAGTTAAATTTGTTGAGGTGTTTATTTCAATCCAAATAGTATCCCCCAAATGGATTGAATCTTTGTCCGGATATGCCTGTGCACCTATTTGAAAACCATAAACCGCATTAGCACATCCCAATCCACCTTTCTTACAAGTGCTGAATATTGTAGCCATTGCTGTAATCAACAATATAACTACTGTGAAAATTTTAGTAGCCATATTGGGAAAATAAATTTGGTACGAACCCGGATGTAGGATTGGTTGTAGTTTGTAACAACCTTATTCTATAATTCTGTAAAGTATATATAGTTCCTGTAAAGGCATTAAACATTTGCTGATTTGTATAATTGGATACTTGATCCAATACTGGTGAGCCAGTTTCATTAGTTACATCTTTCAAATCATAAAATAACCCCTGGGGTATCCATTCAAAGCGATCTGCGGTTAAGTGTGGATTAAAATTTTCCTCTACATCTAGATGTGGATGTCCGGTTCCGTTAGTACTGCACCAAATTGTACCCGGGATGTTATCCTGCTCACTTTGGCAAGTTGAATTAGTGCCATATCTTTTATCGGCAAGATAATGCCCCATATAGTAGGCCCAGCTTTCCCCTAATGCAACAATAGCAGAACTTGAATTAGTACCATCACCATAAGGTAAATAGCCTGATGAAAGATTACTCACAATTTCTACTTCTTCTGCAGTTACGAACGTGCCATACCAGCTTCCTCCCAAAGCTGCATAATGGCCCGCATGAGTAAGTTCATGATAAACCGTTTCTTTTACCTCATCAGATACTAAAAGATTTATATTCCGCCCACCCGCGTCCTCATACCTGTAGCCGATTATAATATCTATCTGCCCTTTTACAATTGCAATAATATTATTGACGATTGAAGCAATATTTGACAACCTCGCTAATACAAACTGAGTAGAAATACTAAAGTTAGCCCGCTTAGCAAACATAGGCGCCGAACCTCCATTGCCGGCAAGCGCTGCCTTTGAAATAAAGATTTTAAGCCCCTGCGGCGGAAGCCCGATGTTTTCTACAGGCGCATAGTCTGCCCGGTATTCCTGTACTCCATTGTGTACAGTTGCAGCAGTCCAAAACATGTTGCCTTTAGATCCATAATCTGTGTACTTTATAAAAGTATAATTTATTGAAGATTTATCGCCGCTAAAAATTCCCAATGTTTTTTTGACTGGAAAAAACATTTGCCAAAACCGTATTCCTCTTATATTTCTAACCTGGGCATCATCATTTTTAAATTTTATATTAATTCTTACTTTGTGCTTAAACTTTTTTGTAAATACGAAATGTCCGTTAACATCTGTATAAACTCGGTCAACCTTAAACCATCTCCTCGCTATTACTCTTGCTTTGCGAACCGCAACATCTGAGCCATTTGGCATAGTTGGTAAATTGGTATCATGAACCTTTATATAACCTGCAGGTATGGCTGCATCTGCAGCAGGCGGCGGCGGATTAGTTCCGCAACCTTGTCCCTGTGGTACACACTGCCTCGTAATTGGATCCCACACGAAGCAAGGGTCGCAATCGGAAGCCGAATTTGGTTGGATACCTCCGCTTTTTCCGGAAGGAGCACTGCCTCCGCCATTGAGGCTATCCTGCAGAGAGGCAAGCCGCTCTGCTTCTGTTTCAATAGCTGTATAGCTGTCTCCCGGTATATGGATTTGCGCAAGAATCTCATAAATAATCCCCGACGGAAATACAAAATTAGTTGGCACCACCGCATATTGCCATGTAGGTAAGGAGTCGGGTATGGAAGGGTCCTGGTAATAATCTCCTTCGTAGGTTACCACATAATCTACCGGAGTATCAAATAGCTCAAGTCCCTGTGCATCCATTAGCGAATCGAGAACTGCGAGTTGAGTTACTGTAGGTTTAAAGCGTACGTACTTATTGGTTATAGTTGCCAGGCTGCTGCTAAGCCCACGGTTAGTATAAGCCTGTTGCATGTTTGGAATAAGGTAAGGATTGGTGAGCAGTACACCTATCGTTGTAATCCTCTCGATGGAATCGCCATCTTGCGGTATAAAGTCTGCTGAAGTAAGCTGGGCTTTTGACCAGCCCGGTTGTAATGTCTTATCGGTTTCAAAGGTCCTGTCTTTTTTAAGGTCCATTTTAGTACAGGAAAATACAGTTACTAAAATGAAAATGAGAAGGGGGGGGTAATTTAAAAGAAACTTTTTCATGATCGTTAGTTTTTGGGGGATTTACAACCTAAATCTACGTCAGTTTCCTGGAATTAAATACCGTGTTTTAACCCTTTTTTGAAACGTAATTTTTACCGAAAATGGTTATCGATTTTTTTTCAAAATCTTTTTACAACTATCTAAAGTATTTCCTGCAAACACTAATCATTATGGCTTCCTTTTTCCTATCATCCCGCAGCCGGAATATTTTCAAAGTTCTTTCCCCTTCCCATCGCGGATAATTTCATCTCTTTCGCGGTTTCGTGGCCAACATATTTTTCAATTCTTTTTTCTGCAAAATAAATTACGGGTGTAAGTATAAGCGCCATAAAAAATTTATAGCAATAGTTCATAATGCCCACTGCGAGGATCAATTGCCAGGTAAAAATTCCGCTGAATGCTATAAACAAAACAATGTAACTATCTACAAGCTGCGATACGAGTGTCGAACCTGTGGCCCGTAACCACAGATGTTTATCTCCGGTTCTCTTTTTTATTTTATGGAATACGGTAACATCTACAACCTGGCTTACCAAAAATGCAACGATACTTCCTATAATAATTCGCATGTTTTGCCCAAAGATCGCGTTGAAGGAGGTTTGAATATTTTCGACGCCCTGTGTTTTGCTGCTATCGAGCCACACCTTTGCGGGAGGCATTGCAATAGCAATAAAATACATTACAAAAGCATAACCAATGAGTGTAACAGCCGTAAAAGAAATTCTGCGTACGGCTCGCGGGCCATAATATTCATTGATGATATCGGTAATCACAAACTCAAGTGGCCAAAGCAGTACGCCGCAGGTGAGTGTGAATGAAAGGCCGCTTTCTCCAAAGAGCGTAAAGTTTGCAGGACGTAATCCCAGCAAGCCTTCCAGCGAAAAAAGCTTTGTGCCTATGGCCTCGGCTATAAGCGCATTGGCAACAAAAAAGGCCGCGAAAGAAATGAATAATTTCGTTGGCCTGTCGCTTAATATTTTTTGTATCATTTTGTTATGCTTGTCTAAAAAAGAAATAGATTAGTTGAAAAATGAAGAAAAGGAAGTTCACTATTGCTAGCCATTTGGGAATAATTCGCTGACGGCCCATCACGATAATTACTGAATACACAATACACATAATAAAGTTTATTATTATCGCAGAAATTCCAAGTGTAATGATCAGGTCTTTAAAAAAAGGAACTGCAATTACCGAATCACGGCCTCGGGCTACCTGTTTCTGTGCTTCAAGCCTGCTAAAAAAAATAAATAGCAGGAAAGCAATATTGCATACTATAGCGACCCGGGAAAAGAAGGAAATAACTTTCATTAAAAAATTGCATTGGAATTATTCCGGTTAAAATAATATTATTTTGCCGGATTAAAGTTTTGCAAATGGCAAATGTATTAAGTTTTGTTCCTTATAAAATATTCCCGGCAAAATTTGGGGGGCAAAAATGCATTGCGCAACTCAATGAATACTTTTCAGAGTACCATAACTTGTATTGCATAACTGTGGAGGCTAATAAGCCATCTGCTGGGTCGTATGAAATAATCAATAAACTTAGTAACAGCAGGTTTCGCTACATAAATATTTTTTATTACAGCCTCATAAAAAAAATTATTAAGGAAAAAGATATCACCCACCTTATCATTGAACATCCGTACTATGGTTGGCTCGCTTTGCTGCTAAGGCGTTTTTGCAAAGTGAAGCTTATCGTGCGCTCACACAATATCGAATCAGAACGGTTCAGAACGGTGGGTAAATGGTGGTGGAAAATTTTGCGGTACTATGAAGGATACGTTCATAAAAAAGCAGACTTTACCTTTTGTATTACCGCCGAAGACGGTGAATATTTCAAATCAAAATATAACATACCGGCTGAAAAGATTTCTCTTATTACTTATGGCATTCCCTGGGATACTTTGCTACCGATAGAAGATGAGGTCGATGCAAAAATTGCTTTACTTAAAAAATATTCTTTAGAAAAAGGAACGACCTTATTTTTTTTCAATGGTGCCCTCGACTACAAGCCGAATTTGCAGGCCCTTGAAAATATTCTTGAAAATATTAATCCTTTACTTTTAGAAAAAGACTTCTTGTATAAGATCATTATTTGCGGAAGAAATCTCCCTGAAAAAATGAACGACTTAAAGAACTATGCAGACAAGAATATTATTTATGCGGGCTTTGTTGAGGATATAAGTATTTATTTTAAAGGCTCTGATATTTTCATTAACCCGGTAACTGACGGGGGCGGAATAAAAACAAAATTAGTAGAGGCACTTGGCTTTAACCTAACCGCAGTTTCCACAAAGAATGGTGCATTGGGTATTGATGAGAAAATTTGCAATGGAAAATTATTATTGACTGAGAACGCCGACTGGCAATCATTTGCAAATAATATGGCAGAGGCAATTGCTATTAAGCAATCAATATCCCCGGAGTTTTTCAAACATTTCTATTGGGATAATATCGCAAGGAAAGCCGCCGTTATTGTAGAAGAATTGTGAATGCAAAAGCCGTTTACTTTAGAAACATTTCTTTGCCTCCCGCAACGGTCGGGATCACTTTTTATTCGTACAAAACAGCCTTCACAAATTTTGATTTGCTGTGAACATACATGCTGTCTTACTAAAAGCTGTCTTTAAAAATTTATGAAAAACCTCAATCGGTTATATCTGAATTTTACTTAAAAAAATAAAGGAAGGTGATCAACCTTCCTTTTAAAAACAAATTAATTGAAGTAAAAAAATAGATCATATTTTCTCACCGCCGACAGGTCAAATATCACATCTTCATTACTTTGCCGCTACCTGCAACTTTGCTGCTGATGTTCTGAGCGCCGCCTTTATAAAATATGTTTCCACTTCCGCTAATTTTTGCATCAATACTATTGCTTGCATATACTTTAATATTTCCGCTGCCGCTTACTTTCGCATCCACGTCTTTGCTGGATACGCTGCTGCAATCAATATTTCCACTTCCGCTTAGTTTGGCGCTTAAACTATTGGTGTTACCGCTTTTTAAATCAACATTTCCGCTACCGGATACTGATAAATCAATGTCTTTAAAAGAATCAAAGCTGAGTTTAAGATTACCGGATCCGGATACCCCAACATCAGTTTTTCCATCACTGGTAAATGCACCGGAGCCATTAATATTTCCACTGCCACTTTGCTGGAGGGAATTAATTTTGGCCATAGTGACGTACACAATCAATTTAGAGTTTGTCTTCAGGTTTATACCTTTTTTTGACTTGATAGTGAGCTTACCATTTTCAACAGATGTTTCAATGTATGGGAGTAGATTTTCATCGGCTTCTACAGTTATGCTGTTAGAATTTCCGTAAGTGATATCAACATCCATGGAGCCTTGTGAAGCCAATGCCGTATAGCTGCCCACTTCACGTGTTTCTTTTTTTAGCTGGCCGTTGCCCTTTACAGTTTCCCATCGCTGTGCAAAGGAATTAAGACTGAAAAAAACGAGTAAAGGGATCAATAATTTTTTCATGATGAATTATTTTAAAATTTAGGAAAGATGCTGTGTAACGAATCTATTCCTGAAAAGTTACAGGGCTCTTAAAATAAAAAATTGATCCAAGAAAAAAGCCGGAAAATCCGGCTTAGTTTTTTATTCATGCAATTGGAAGTGTTATTCAAATGTTTAGTCTTCCTCTTCTCCCGCGGCTGCGTAGTTTACACTGTTCTCCGCTATATCTGTAAGGGTGGAATCGGCTTCCTTTTCCTCTTCCAGGGTTTGCTTTAAAAGATCTGCAACTTTGTTAAGACCGAGTGTAGTTGCAAGTTGAGCAAGCCCACCATAAGTGGATATTTCATAATGCTCTACTTTTTGAGCCGCAAGAATAAGGCCCACGTCGCGTGTGCTTGTACCTGCTTCAGTATCGCTGATGATGGTCTCACCTTCGGCAATTATCCCTTCCATTGCTTCGCATTTTTTTGCCTGCGCTTTTTTGCCTAAAGATTCAAATGCCTGCTCCAGGCGGATTACGTGTGTTTTTGTTACTTCCAAATGCTCCGCAAAAGCATCTTTCAGCTCTTCCGAGGTTGCGGCTTTTTGCATTTTCGGGAGTGTCTTTACAATATGTTTCTCCGCCCAATAAATATCTTTTAATTCATCCATAAAGAATTCCTTTAGCATGCCGTCTTCTGCACCTTTTCCGGCAGAAGCTGATTTCGCCTGTGGCGTTTTTGATTTTGTTGTAGTATCCATTTTTTCAATTTTATTTGGTTAACAATTTTCATAATAATTATACAATACCATGCCATTTCTTAAAGGGATTTTTAGCAGGAATACCTTTAATGTTTTCATACGTTCTGTTTATTCTTATTTTCATATCAGCGAGCCTGAAATAATTATTACACTAACCATATTTTTCTAAAAAGTTTAAGTGTGTATGTTGAAGTTTTTGTACAGTGGTGGGTAAAGTAATCCACTCAAGAAGGAGATCGTGCCATGCTTTTGATGTAAGGAATTATTAAATTCACAATTTATGAAGACCAAGCAAAGTGCTGGAATATTAGTTTACAGGAAAATGGTAACAGGGGCCGAGGTGTTCCTTGTGCATCCCGGTGGCCCCTTTTGGAAAAACAAAGATGAAGGCGCGTGGTCTATACCCAAAGGAGAATTTGATGATAGTGAAAATCCACTGGATGCCGCTAAAAGAGAGTTTCTTGAGGAAACCGGGGTTAGCGTTTCGGGAGATTTTATTGAGTTGAAACCGGTGAAATTAAAAAGTGGAAAGAAAGTATCCGCATGGGCTATTGAGAAAAATATTGATGCCGGAAATATTGCCAGCAACACTTTTGAAATGGAGTGGCCGCCACGCTCGGGGAAGTCTCAATCTTTCCCCGAAGTTGATAAGGGAGAGTGGTTCAGTTTTGAAAAAGCAAGAAAAAAAATCAATGTTATGCAAGTTGCTTTGTTAGATCAACTCGAGAAAACTCTTGCTGGTTAGAGGCAGCCTCGTATTATTTTTTTGAAACAATTATATTTTCCAATCCACTATTTCATTGGACCATTCTTCTTTATAAGGGATAGTAATCTTGATGTAGTTGTCGGTATATCCATCCATCATTTCGTTCTTATTCCTTCCTTCAAAAAGAACTTTTCGTGTTTGATCTTCATGCCTGGCGGAAAATTCCTGCATTTTTTTATAAGATAACGAACGTAGTATTTTAGTCCGCGCATTGCGAACACTTACGGGCACTATCGGTTCAATCTGTAACGCATGAGTATTATCTCTTTCCGAATAGGTAAATACATGAAAGTAGGACACGTCAATTGACTCTAAGAAATTGACTGTCTCTTTAAAATCTTCTTCGGTTTCACCGGGGAAACCCGTTATTACATCAACCCCTATGCAACAATCGGGCATTAGATTTTTTATGAGTGCCACCTTTTCTGCATACAATTCTTTTTTATAGCGCCTGCGCATAAGCCCAAGAATTTTATTACTGCCGCTCTGTAATGGGATATGAAAATGAGGCATTATTTTTTTGCTCCCGGCAACCAATCGAATGATTTCATCAGACAATAAATTCGGTTCGATTGATGAAATTCTATAACGCTCAACGCCTTCATTGTTTTCAAGTGCCACCAATAAGCTAAGGAAATTTTTATTTGTCTTTATGCCTTGTTCTTCCTTGCCAAAGTCTCCGAGATTTATGCCCGTAAGTACAACTTCTTTTACTCCGGTCGCAGCTATTTTTTTTACTTCAGCCAAAACATTTGCGATAGTATTGCTCCTGCTTTTACCTCGTGCCATAGGGATGGTGCAAAATGAACAGTTGTAGTCGCAGCCATCCTGCACTTTTAAAAATGTTCTCGTTCTGTTATTGATTGAAAAAGAAGAATTAAATCCATGCACCTCCTCAATGTCGCAACTGCATATTTTTGCAGAATCTCCTTTTGTAAGTAGTTGCAAATGTTTGGTAATATTGAATTTTTCTGCTGCTCCAAGTACGAGGTCAACGCCGTCTATTGCGGCAATTTCAGCAGGTTTTAGTTGCGCATAGCAACCGGTAATTACCACCAAAGCTTCGGGAGCTTTCCGTTGTATTCTTCGTACAAGATGCCGGCATTCTTTATCGGCATTGTCCGTAACCGAACATGTATTTATCACATAAACATCGGCCTCGTCATTAAAATCTTTTTTTATAAAACCGTCCTGTTCCAGCAACCTTTCGATGGAAGAAGTTTCAGAATAATTAAGCTTGCAACCTAATGTATGCAGTGCAACTGATTTACCGTGTGGCATAAGCGTACAAAAATAAACAATCCGCCAGTATCTGTTTTAATATCCATTCATAAAAAATTATCTTGCAAAAAACGTTTCAGTTGAATAGAAGAAAAAGCACACTCGTATTAATTACTATTATTGTTACATTAATAATCATTAAGCTTGTTTTTTTCGGGAAGCAGTTTGAAAGTTCAAATTCCCAAGAGGTAAACTCCTTTAGAAATACCTCTCATCTTACATTAACAAAACATGCGAAATGCAGGATGGAATGCAGGCACATTACAATGCAGGAAATAAAAGAAATATTACAAAAAGGAAATGAAAATACCGCTAAAAGCGGGGAGGGCAGCAAAGGCGATAAGACTTTTGCACTCGAAGGATATAGCTCAGAACACCAGCATATACGTGTGGTAGTTGCTCCGGAAGTTGACGATGTGGTTGTAATTACATGCATAGATCTTGATAAAGATTGGCCCTGCAATTGCAATTAGCTTTTGAATAATATGTGTTAAATCATTTCTATGTATTTTTGAACATAGATAGCCATCCAAATGAAGATAAAATCTTTCCTGGCAAAGCCATACGCCAGCTATACATATAAGCAAATAAGAAAAAGCATGCTCACGGCTCCCGCTGACCAGGAGCAGATATTTCAGTCCTTAATTAAAACAGGATTAAAGACAGAATTTGGGAAAGAGCATGATTTTGATAAAATAAAAACGCACGAAGATTACGTGAAAAATGTTCCCATCAGGGAATATGAAGATTTCAAGAAATATATCGACAGGATAAAACAGGGCAAGCACAATGTTTTGTGGAAAGGCCTGCCCATTTATTTTGCCAAGACGAGCGGAACTACAAGTGGTATTAAATATATTCCCATCACTAAAGATTCTATTCCTAATCACATAAATTCCGCAAGAGATGCTTTGCTTTGCTATATGGGGCAGACAGGTAACACCCAGTTTGCAAATGGCAAAATGATATTTCTTAGCGGTTCACCCGATCTTGAAAGAGTTGGCGGTATTCCCACCGGGCGTTTAAGCGGCATCGTTAACCACCACATCCCTAGATATCTCCGGTCGAATCAATTACCCACTTTTGAAACCAATTGTATAGACGATTGGGAAACGAAACTTGAAAAAATAGTTGAAGAAACTATTAATGAAAGGATGACATTGATAAGTGGCATTCCACCATGGATGCAGATGTATTTTGATGAACTTACAAAAAAGACCGGTAAAAAAATTAAAGACATTTTTCCTGAGTTTAGTGTAATGGTGCAAGGTGGCGTAAATTACGAGCCTTATAGATCGAAGATTATTGAATCAATTGGAAAAGAAATTGATACCATTGAAGTTTACCCGGCAAGTGAAGGATTTTTTGCCTTCCAGGATAGTCAGAAAGATGACGGATTGTTATTAAACTCTGATAGCGGGATATTTTTTGAATTTGTACCGGCAGCAGAAATTTTTAATGAGAACCGTGCGCGGCTTACGTTGGATCAAGTTAAGTTAAACGAGAATTATGTTCTTATAATCAGTAGCAATGCCGGTTTGTGGGCGTACAATGTTGGGGATACGATAAAATTTGTTTCGTTAAACCCTTATCGGATAGTGGTTACCGGCAGAGTGAAACATTTTATATCTGCATTTGGAGAACATGTAATAGGTGAAGAGGTTGAGGCTGCATTAATGAAGGCCGCAGATGGCGAAAATATTAAGATAACTGAATTTACGGTGGCGCCGAGAATCTCAAAGAATGATCAGAAAAGTTTTCATGAATGGTTTGTTGAATTTGAAAATCTCCCGGACGATTTGGAAATATTTGCCAGGAAAGTGGATCATAATCTTAGAAAGAAGAATATTTATTATGATGATCTCATCAAAGGAAATATTCTTGATACCCTAAAGATATCGCCTGTCCAAAAAAATGGGTTTATAAATTATATGAAGAGTGTTGGAAAACTTGGAGGGCAAAATAAAGTACCCCGGTTAAGTAACGACCGGGTAATTGCAGAAAAATTACAGCAGTGGGTTAAAAAGCCTTCTGCTCAAACAATAACAAATTCTTAAAAACGTTTTGTTCGATAAATTGTAAAAAAATATACATTTGCATTCTATTCATTAAAAGTTATAAAGGTGGAAGGTCACAATTATATCATTTCTTCTTACGTTTTAGCAACCTCCGTTGCTGAACAGTGTATGCCCATTCGCTGTTTTTTCCGACCTGGATACTGATAGGCCGAGCAGTTGACATTGCCCCTATCAGTGAAAAAATCCCCGCTCACACCATATAATTCAATTATTTAAACAAACGCAAAGTGGAACAATCAAAAATAATTGTTCGTATTGCTACTTTTTCCGATTTCAAATATGCCCAAATCATCACTGATGAAATGGCTAACTCTGCGCAGGCCAGAGGAACCGGAATTGCAAAACGTTCGACAGAATATATTCAACAAAAAATGGAAGAGGGCAAGGCTGTTATTGCCGTAACCGAAGACAATCAATGGGTAGGTTTTTGCTATATTGAAGCCTGGGGCAAAGAAGGCTTTGTGGCAAACAGCGGTCTTATTGTAGCACCGGAATTCAGGAAAACAGGTATTGCTAAAAACATCAAAAAAAGAATCTTCGATCTGTCTCGTGAGAAATATCCCAAAGCAAAAATCTTTGGCCTAACGACCGGTCTGGCTGTAATGAAAATTAACAGCGATCTCGGTTACGAACCGGTAACTTATAGTGAACTTACAGATGACGAAAATTTTTGGGCTGGCTGTAAAAGCTGTGTGAATTACGATATACTCATGAGTAAAGAAAGGAAGAATTGTATGTGTACTGCTATGCTTTTCGATCCTGCGGATCATTACGAACCTGAAGAAACTGCTGCAGAGTTTGAAAAAAAATCAGAGCAGTACGAGCGTTTCATGCGACTTAAACAAAACAGGCTTATCAAATTCCTGATGGGAAAGAAAGCTAATAAAGGCAAATCAGTTTTAAGTTTTTTCTTTAATCTCTAAATAATATTGATGGCTAAAAAAGTAGTTATTGGTTTTAGCGGCGGACTTGATACCTCTTATTGCGTGAAGTATTTTACAGATGAATTAAATTATGAAGTTCACAGTATTATTGTAAATACCGGTGGATTTACAAAGCAGGAACTGGAAGATATTGAAAGGCATGCTAGAACACTTGGAGTTACTACTCATACCACGGTCGAGGCTACTAAGAGCTATTATGACTCGATAATTAAATACCTCATTTACGGCAATGTTCTTAAAAACAGTACTTATCCTTTAAGTGTAAGCGCAGAAAGGCTTTCACAGGCATTGCACATTGCAGAACATGTAAAGAAGTTAAAGGCGGATGCTGTTGCTCACGGAAGCACCGGCGCCGGTAATGACCAGGTAAGATTCGACATGATCTTCCATATCATGATTCCCGGTGTTGAAATTATTACGCCCATCCGTGATATGCGATTATCAAGGCAGGAAGAAATTGATTATCTCAAATCCAAAGGTTTGAAAATGAATTTTGAGAAATCTGCTTATTCAATTAATAAAGGACTTTGGGGAACTAGTGTAGGGGGGAAAGAAACGTTATCATCCAACGGGATGATTCCTGAAGACGCATGGCCTACGCAATTATCCAGCAAAGGAAGCGAAGAGGTTAAATTACATTTTAAAAAAGGTGAACTCGTCGGGGTAAATGAAAAAAGATTTGAAGAACCAGTTAAGGCAATTCAATATTTGCAGGGGCTTGCGGGCCCTTACGCAATTGGGAGAGATGTTCATGTTGGGGACACGATAATCGGCATTAAAGGCCGTGTTGGATTTGAAGCTGCTGCGCCGGTAGTCATCATTAAAGCACATCATGCTTTGGAAAAACATGTACTTACGAAGTGGCAATTAAATCTTAAAACTCAACTTTCTGACTTTTATGGCAACTGGCTGCATGAAGGACAGGTACTCGATCCTGTTATGCGGAATATTGAGGCCTTTTTGGAATCTTCGCAACAACATGTTACCGGTGATGTTTACGTACAATTGATGCCATATCGCTACCAGGTTACCGGCATCGAATCGCCATTTGATCTTATGAGTAGTAAATTTGGAAAATACGGAGAAATGAATACAGGCTGGAGTGGCGATGACGTGAGAGGCTTCAGCAAGATTTTCGGAAACCAAACCGCTATCTATCATGCTGTAAAAAATAGCGCTGATGAAAAAGAAAATTAAAGCAGGAATAATCGGGGGTGCCGGATATACAGGTGGGGAAATGATTCGCCTTTTAATTAATCATCCTTCTGTTGAATTGACATTTGTACACAGTAAAAGTAATGCAGGCAAAAATTTACATGCGGTTCACCAGGATTTAATAGGGGAAACTGATATACAATTTTCCGAAACTACTAACGACGAAATCGATGTTCTTTTTTTATGCGTGGGCCATGGTGATTCAAGACAATACATGGAGGAGAATGAAATTCCCGAGCATGTAAAAGTCATTTCGCTATCAGACGATTTTCGACATAAAAAGAATGCCGTAATACAAAACAGAACCTTTGTTTATGGACTTCCTGAGTTGAACAGGGGCCAGATAAAAAAGGCGAGCAACATCGCCAACCCGGGCTGTTTTGCGACCGCGATTGAACTAGGTTTATTGCCGCTGGCAAAAATGAATTTGGCAGAGGATGTTTACACCACCGGTATTACAGGTTCAACAGGTGCAGGGCAATCGCTTTCTACAACCTCACATTTTTCCTGGCGACAAAATAATATCCAGGCATATAAATCGCTTACCCACCAGCATCTTAAAGAAATAAACGAATCGCTGGATTTACTTTCAGACAAGCCTGTTTCTGTCCATTTTATACCCTGGCGCGGAGATTTTGCAAAAGGCATTTTTATTACCTCGCAGTTGAGATGTACAAAAAACCTTGATGAAATTTACAAACTTTACTATGACTTTTATAAGGGTCATCCTTTTATAAAAATTAGCAGGGATCCTATATTTTTGAAACAGTCAATCAATACAAATAACTGTTTTATCCAAATTGAGAAGGAAGGAGATAATCTTGTAGTTCATTCTGCTATTGATAACCTGGTAAAGGGCGCCAGTGGCCAGGCAATACAAAATATGAACCTGATGTGTGGTGTTCCTGAAACGGAGGGATTGAAGCTCAAAGCAAATTATTTTTAGAATCATACATAAATACTCCAGATGAAACTTTTTGATGTATACCCTGTAAACGATATTAACATTGTAAAAGGACTCGGTTCCCGCATTTGGGATGATAAAGGCACAGAATATCTAGATATGTATGGTGGCCATGCGGTGATAAGTGTCGGTCATACGCATCCTCATTGGGTACAAAAAATTGAGGAGCAACTAGAGAAGATTGCATTTTATTCCAACTCAATAAAAATTCCTATTCAACAGCAGCTTGCCGATAAGTTGGGTGAAGTTTCCGGCAAATCGGATTACCAGTTATTTCTTTGTAATTCGGGGGCTGAAGCGAATGAGAATGCTTTAAAACTTGCCTCATTTTTTAATGGCCGTAAAAAAATAGTTTCTTTTTCAAAAGCATTCCATGGCCGCACTTCGCTGGCGGTTGCAGTAACCGATAATCCATCTATTTTAGCTCCTGTAAACGAAACTGAAAATGTAGTTTTTCTTCCTTTTAATGATAACGAGGCGCTGCAAAATTATTTCAACGAATATGGTGATGAAGTGTGTGCAGTAATAGTTGAAGGTATTCAAGGCGTGGGTGGAATTAATGTAGCATCTGCATCTTTTCTGCAACTTATTCGAAAATTAACTTACGAAAATAACGCAGTTTTTATTGCAGATTCTGTTCAGTGTGGCTATGGAAGAAGCGGCAAATTTTATTCTCATGATTTTGCTGTTGTCAATGCAGATATTTATACAATGGCAAAGGGAATGGGTAATGGCTTTCCTATTGGAGGAATATCGATTGCTCCGCATATAAAACCAAAGCATTTCATGTTGGGAACAACTTTTGGCGGTAACCATCTTGCATGCGCCGCAGCTCTTGCAGTTCTTGAGATAATTTCTGCAGAAAACCTGATGCATAATGCGCAAGATGTAGGAAACTATTTGATGGAAGAGATCAAAAAGATAGCGCATTTGAAAAATGTGCGTGGTAAGGGATTGATGATTGGCTTTGATGTACCCGCAGAATTAAAGGATTTGAAAGAAAATCTTTTAATGAAACATAAAATATTTACCGGCGAGGCCAAGCCAAATGTGATAAGGCTTCTGCCATCACTCGCATTAACAAAAGCAGATGCTGATAGATTTTTATCTGCACTAAAAGAAGAGATTGCTGCACTTTCCCTGCAGAAGGCTGAGGCTCTTGCCTCATAAATTTATTTTGAAAAACGATACATTTACATCTTAAGCAAAAGAAATATTGAAAAACTTTCTTTCCGTAAAAGATGCGGGAAATATTGAGAGCCTTGTTAGCTCAGCTATTGACTTCAGAAAAGATCCTTTATTGCAACAGAATCTTGGAAAGGGGAAACGTATCGGGTTAATATTTTTGAATCCCAGCCTGCGTACAAGACTAAGCACCCAGGTTGCGGCCCAAAATCTTGGAATGGAAGCCATTGTTTTCAATGTTTCACAGGACGGATGGTCGCTCGAATTTGAAGAAGGAGCTATTATGAATGGAACTTCTGTCGAGCACGTAAAAGATGCCGCTCCTATACTTGGCCGTTATTTCGATATACTTGGCCTTCGCACTTTCCCTTCTCTGAAAAACAGGGAGGAAGACTATGCCGAGTATGTGATGAAACAATTTGTAAAATATTCAGGCATACCTGTTGTGAGCCTTGAAAGTGCAACGGTACATCCTTTGCAAAGCCTTACCGATATCATCACGATTACAGACTATCTCCCGGTAAAAAATAAAATAAAACCAAAAGTTGTGTTGACGTGGGCGCCGCATGTAAAACCTTTACCACAGTGCGTTGCAAACAGTTTTAGCGAGTGGATAAATGCTTGGGATAGATGCGACTTTATCATTGCGCACCCATCGGGCTGCGAATTGGATAAAGCCTTTACGAAAGATGCTCCCATAACCAACAACCAGGCTGAAGCGCTAAAAGATGCCGATTTTGTATATGTAAAAAACTGGAGCAGTTATAAAGACTATGGAAAGGCAGAAGAGAATGAAAGTAATTGGATGCTTACGAATGAAAAATTACTAACAGCCAATAATGCGAAAATAATGCATTGCCTGCCCGTGCGCCGAAATGTAGAATTGAGTGACGAAATACTTGACAGCCCAAATAGTATTGTTACAGAACAGGCAGCAAACAGGGTATGGGCTGCCCAGGCAGTACTGGCAAATATTTTAAAATCGATGTAATGAATGGAGAACAATTGCGTGGAGAAAATCTTTCCAAAGAATCTTTATTTATTATAAAAATAGGTGGCAATGTAATTGATGACGAGCAGGCTTTGATTTCATTTTTGAAAGAGTTCTCAAACATTAAAGCAAAAAAAATACTGGTTCATGGAGGAGGTAAAATAGCCACGTCAATTGGTGATAAACTTGGAATTAAGGCTAATTATATTGATGGAAGAAGAATCACTGATGATGAGACAATTGATGTGGTAACGATGGTGTATGGAGGCCTTGTGAACAAAAAAATAGTAGCTGCGTTACAATCAATCAACTGCAACGCTATTGGATTGAGTGGGGTGGATGCGAATGTGTTACCTGCTGTAAAGCGGCCCGTAAAAGAAATTGATTATGGTTGGGTAGGCGACATCAAGGCTGATTCTATCAATACAGCTACATGGGAATTGTTTTTGAATAATGACTTAATACCGGTGCTGGCACCACTTACACACGATAGCTCGGGGCACATACTTAACACAAATGCAGATACTATGGCCTCAGTGCTCTCCGTAAGCTTGTCAAAATGTTATGATGTAAAATTGATTTATTGTTTTGAGAAAAACGGTGTACTGGAAAGTATAGATGATGAGAATTCAGTGATACCGCAATTGAATCAAAATAATTATTGGCAGTTGAAGGAAGGCAAAAAGCTTTATGCCGGTATTTTGCCAAAAATTGACAATGCATTTGATGCGATTAACAACGGAGTAAAAGGAGTTGTAATAGGGAATTCTTTGCTTGTAGGCGAATTGATACAAGGCGAGAGTGGAACAAAAATATCAGCATGAACCAGGAAATAAATGATATTGAAAATGTGTTGCCTGGGAAAAACGGATCGGCAAATCCTCCTGGCCGGGAAATCTTTCAGTATGCGATTAAATTATTGAAGGACCTTATTGCAACACCTTCATTTAGTAAAGAAGAAGACAAGACAGCTTTGGTAATACAAAAGTTCCTGGAAGAGAAGGGCATAAAAGCAAACCGGGATCTCAATAATGTGTGGGCTGTAAACAAATATTTTGATCCGAATAAGTTTACCGTTCTTTTAAATTCTCACCACGATACGGTGAAGCCGAATGCGGGATATACAGTAGATCCTTTTGCCCCGGTTGAAAAAGAAGGTAAGGTTTATGGACTTGGCAGTAATGATGCAGGAGGTTCCCTGGTATCATTAATAGCAGTATTTATTCATTTCTATTTTACCGCAAATCTTCCATTCAACCTGGTGGTTGCGGCGACGGCAGAAGAAGAAATATCAGGGCATAACGGAGTGGAATACCTGCTTCCAAAGCTTCCTGAAATTGATTGCGGAATTGTAGGAGAACCTACACTTTTGAAAATGGCGGTAGCGGAGAAAGGTCTCTTTGTGATCGATTGCACAGCAAAGGGCAAGGCTGGCCATGCCGCACGCGATGAAGGTGTTAATGCCATTTACATTGCCATGAAAGATATTGAATGGTTTAGTAATTATGAATTTGAAAAAACTTCGCCGCTGTTGGGGGCGGTGCACATGGCTGTGACGTCAATAGATACTGCTAACAAGGCGCATAATATTGTTCCTTCAGAATGTAATTTTATTGTAGATATACGGGTTAACGAATTATATACTTTTGAGGAAGTTCATGCGGTGATAAATGAGAACATTAAAAGCGAAGCAAAGCCAAGAAGCACAAGGTTAAGGCCTACGTTTATTGAAGATAAACACCCGCTTGTGATAGCTGGTAGTCTCTTGAATCTTAAGGCTTATGGTTCTCCTACATGCTCTGATAAAGCCCTGATGCCTTTTCCAACGATAAAATTTGGCCCTGGCGACTCTTCGCGGAGCCATAGTGCAGATGAATATATTTTTACAGATGAAATAGAAAAAGGTATTGCTGCATACTATTCGATATTAAAAAACCTTACGGTTATTAATAAAACTTAATTATGACAATGAAGCTCTGGGAAAAAAATACATCTGCTTTGAAAGAGGTAGAAACTTTCACAGTTGGGAAAGATCGGGAACTCGATATGTATCTTGCCCCTTTCGATGTACTGGGTTCTCTTGCTCATATTCAAATGTTGCGTTCAATTGATTTGCTTACTAAAGATGATTTTGAGAAATTAAAAAATGGACTCAAAGAGATTTATAACGACATCATAGATGGAAAATTTTTTTTGGAACGGGGAGTGGAGGACGTGCACTCACAGGTAGAATTTCTTCTAACGAATAAATTAGGTGATACAGGAAAAAAAATTCATAGCGCACGTTCAAGGAATGACCAGGTTTTGCTCGACATAAAGCTTTATTTGCGCCGTGAAATTGAAAGCATTGTTATAGAAGTGAATGAATTTTTTAACCTTCTTATCACGCAAAGCGAGAAGTATAAAGATTACCTGATGCCTGGTTATACTCATTTACAACTGGCAATGCCATCTTCATTTGGGTTATGGTTTGGCGCATACGCTGAGAGCCTCACAGATGATATGATCACATTACACGCTTCGTGGGAGATAGTAAATAAAAACCCTTTGGGTTCAGGAGCTGGCTTTGGATCTTCGTTTCCTATAGATCGAAATCTCACGACAGAATTGCTTGGTTTCGAAGACCTGAACTATAATGTAGTATATGCCCAAATGGGACGCGGAAAAACTGAGCGCATTGTGGCACAGTCCCTCGCAAATATTGCCGCTACACTTGCACGTCTGAGCATGGATGCATGTCTCTACCTTAACCAAAATTTTGATTTTATTTCATTTCCGGATGAGCTTACTACTGGTAGTAGCATAATGCCTCATAAAAAAAATCCTGACGTTTTTGAACTTATTCGTGCACATTGCAACCGCATACAAGCATTGCCAAACGAAATCATGTTGATGTCGGCAAATCTGCCTTCTGGCTACCACCGGGATTTTCAATTGCTGAAGGAACATATCATACCTGCTTTTGAAAACCTTCGTGCATGCCTGGTAATGGCATTTAAGATGATTGAAAATATTGAAGTAAAAAATAACCTGTTAAAAGACGAAAAATACAAATACCTCTTTACGGTTGAGGAAATGAACAAACTTGTTTTGAAAGGAATTCCTTTAAGAGATGCCTATAAAAAAATTGCAGAGGATATTCAGGCTAATAAATTCAGTCACAGTGATAACATCAAGCACACCCACGCAGGCTCCATAGGCAATCTCCAAAACGAAACGATCGCCGAAGTGATGCGTAAAATTACAGGACGTTTTAATTTCGAAAAAGTCAATGATGCGTTACAAAAATTATTAGAGTAAATTGCCAGTCTTCAATTATTCGTATTCTTTTATTA
>JBBSBD010000101.1:0-20159 GCA_038251675.1 Chitinophagales bacterium
TCAAAGAGGTTATTTCCCTGAAAGTTGTCCGCCATCAAGCCATGTTACGATAAGGTTTCCAAAAACAAGTAAGACAAAGGGGCCGGTGGAATTGCATTGGATGGACGGAGGTATTCAACCTAAGCGTCCTGAAGAATTAGGGCCTAATGATGTATTTGGTGACGGCGGAAACGGAACTTTATTTATAGGAACGAAGGGCAAGATGATGTGTGAAACCTATGGCGCTAATCCCAAGTTATTACCACTCTCACGTAACAGTGAAGTATCAGTTCCCAAAAAACTAGAACGGGTACCAGGTGGAGCAGAAGGGCATTATGCACAATGGGTAGAAGGTGCGATTGCCGGGTATGGAAAAAAACAATTGAGCTCACCTTTCGAAATAGCAGGTCCACTGACCGAGGCGTTGTTGATGGCTAATCTTGCTATAAGAGGAAACGATATTCGTGTTTCAAGGGGTAACAATAGTAACGGATTCAATTATCCCGGCCGCAACATTGAATTAGTTTGGGATAATAAAAATATGAAGGTGAGCAATTTTGACAATGTCAATCAATATGTAAAACGTGAATACCGTCAAGGTTATAGTTTAAAAGCTTAATTCAAAAATTAATATAATTCTTATGAACAGAAGAGAAGCAGTTCAACACATATCACTCTTATTAGGTGGTACAATCGTGGGATCCACTTTTTTCTTAAGTGGCTGCAAAACTGAAACTAAGGTCACTAAAGAATTTACGGATGAAGACGCGATACTATTAGATGAAGTGTCCGACACCATATTACCACCAACGAAAACGCCGGGTGCAAAAGCAGCTGAAGTTGGTAAGTTTATGATCGTGATGGTTAATGATTGCTATACTGCAGATGATCAAAAAGTATTTCATGAAGGCATCAAAAAACTAAATGACGCAGCAGATAAAAAATACAACACGTCATTTGTAAAGCTGACCCCGGAACAACGTCATGAATTTTTAGTTTCCCTGGATAGCGAACAGAAAGATTATATGAAGAATAAAAAGAAGGAAGACCCTTCACATTATTTCCGCATGATGAAAGAGCTTACACTGCTTGGCTATTTCACTTCAAAAATCGGATGTACACAGGCATTAAGGTATATTGAAACCCCCGGCAGGTATGATGGCTGTGTCCCTTATGCAAAAGGTGACAAAGCATGGGCGTCCTGATTATTTAACCGCTCCATTTTATGAATTACAAACGAAGAAATTTTATAAAAACTGCAGCGGCAGGAATTGCTATTTCGGCCTTATCGTATGAGATCATAGGTTGTTCGTCTTCGTCAAAGACTGCAGGTTCGGGTAATATTAGTGAATTTGGCTTGCAGCTTTATACATTGCGTGATATAATAGGCAGTGATCCGCGGGGAATTCTGAAACAAGTCGCAGATATGGGCTACAAACAAATTGAAGGATACGAAGGCAATAAAGGAATTTATTGGGGGATGTCTAATATTGAATTCAAAAAATATCTGGATGATATAGGATTGAAATTGGTATCAACCCACTGTGATATTTTTAAAAACTTTGAGCGAAAGGCAGATGAAGCTGCTGCTGTAGGAATGAAATATCTAATTTGTCCAAGCCTGGCGAATGAAGGAGGAATGAACCTGGATGCATGGAAGAAAGCTGCTAATCTTTTTAATGAAAAAGGTGAAGTTTGTAAAAAGGCAGGCTTAGGATTTGGCTATCATAACCATGACGGATCATTTAGACAAAGCTCTGCGGGCCTTATTGGCCAGCAAATTTTGATGGACAACACCGATCCATCTTTAGTAGTTTATGAAATGGATATTTACTGGGTAGCGACCGGGGGACAAGACCCGGTGCAATGGTTTAATAAATATCCGAATCGTTTTAAATTATCGCACATTAAAGACAGGGAAAAAGGAGCACCTCTAACCGATAGGGAAGCTTCAGTAGATGTTGGTACCGGTGGTATTGATTTTAAGAAAATATTAGCTGCAGGAAAAAGTAAGGGACTTGAATACTACATAGTGGAGCAGGAAAAATATGTAAACACTACTCCTTTGAAAGCTGCAAAAACCGATGCGGATTACCTGAAAAAAATTCGCATCTGACTCTATGGTTACGTTGCACTGTCTGTAACTGATTTATTCGGTTGTGTCCTTTTTGTTTGTCCCTATATCAATGGTGTTCGTCGTGTCAGGTATGTTTCCATTCACATTTTGAATACCCACGGGGGTTTGAGTATTGTCGACGTCCACTTCTTTGCTATCACTGTTCTTATACTTCATATCATTATCAGAATGACAGGCTACAAACAATAATACTGTCGTAATAAATCCTACTGTTTTTTTCATGTTAAACTTTTTCAATTAACTATTCAATGAGTTACAATTTTGTTATACAAACTGTATACCCCTTTTAATGAAACCTGTTATTCTTTTTTAGCCGAACGTTTTTTTAATTCATCTACAGGCATATAAATTAAACGACCAACAGGCGTTTTACCCTTATACGTTATCACCTTTAGCATTACCGATTCCTTAGGTACTGTAACCGGAGCCGTATATTTTGCAGAGAAATTATCAGGGAAGGTATTATCGAATGTATAATAAATATCAACTCCGGTTGCCTCAACGCTCAATTCAACTTTCACTTGTTTATCATTGGTAGCAGTTACATTAAATATCGGATCGTATACACTCGGTGAATATTTTATTTCTGCTTCGTCCAATCTTTTAAATTGATTTTCTAATCTTGGGAAAAAATTCTCCCAGTTTCTTTTTTCTTTTGGGGACCATAGTGCTTCTGATATTGCCACCCCCCGCGGCCATGTCATATATTCGGCATGACGAAAAGTATAAAGCTGCTCGCTCCATAAATTTGCCTGGCCGCCTTTAATATATTTAGCATCTACTCCCGGAGGTATCGGTTCAAATGAATAGGCTTTTTTTAAAAGTAGAGTGGAATAAATATGCGGCTCAACAATCGGGTCACCCTGCATATAATCGATGTATGCAAAATCGGTTGGACTCATAACTACATCATGTTTCTGCTTAGCAGCTTCAATACCACCTTTCATTCCTCTCCAACTCATAACAGCAGCACTCGGCGCCAGCCCTCCTTCCAGGATTTCGTCCCAACCCATAAATTTTTTGCCTTTTGATTCAACGATTTTTTCAACGCGTTTTTCAAAATAGCTCTGTACTTCTTCCATGCTTTTCAAATTTTCTTTTTGCATAAGTTCTTTTACAGCGTCACTCCTTTCCCAAAACGTTTTAAAAGTTTCATCGCCACCCATGTGTATGTAATCAAATGGAAAAAGCCGGGCGATTTCTGTCAGTACCATGTCTAGAAACTCGTAAACGTTTTCATTTGCAGGACAAAGGTTATCATCGATGAGAGCAGTATGAGTTGACCAGTCTTTAATATTTTGCCCGGAACTTACTTCCGGCTTTGGGCCTTGCCCGGCAGAACACGCTAACTCCGGATAGGCCGCAATTGCTGCCAGGCTGTGGCCGGGCACGTCTATCTCCGGCAAGATATCTACAAACCTGTCCTTTGCATATTGAACTATTTCTTTTATATCATCTTGTGTATAAAAACCGCCGTAGTTGCGTGGCTCATCCGGTGATGGTGGTTGAAAGGTACCGAAGTATCCAACCCTCTTTACATTCCATGCGCCAACTTCGGTAAGCTGTGGTAATGATTTTATTTCAATGCGCCATCCTTCGTCGTCAGTAAGGTGTAAATGCAATAAGTTGTATTTATATCTTACCATTTCGTCAATGTATTTTTTTACTTCAGCTTTGGTAAAAAAATGCCTTGCCACATCGAACATCAAACCTCTCCATCCAAAGCGGGGGTAATCCAAAATATTGCATGCGGGAATTTTCCATGATACATTCTTCACTACATCTTTATTTTCAATTTCTGTTGGCATCAATTGAAGCAATGTCTGCATACCATAAAATAGTCCCGCAGGCTTATTAGCACTTATAGTAACATTATTTGCAGATGCGTTTAGTTTATATCCTTCGCCACCAAGCGATGCATCACTAACAATATTCAGACTGATGCTGTTACCAGTTGACGAAGACTTTGTGACCGGAATTGTGAACCCCGTAATTTTTAATTTTTCTGAAAGAAAATTACCAACCCTTGCAACGGAAGCATCAGAAGAAATCAGATGTATTGTCGTTTTGTTATTAACTATAAAATTTCCTGTTCCTTCTTTTACCGAAACTGGTAGCGGTACTAAATGCTGGGTTATCATTTTAACCTGTGAGAAAGAATTGAAACAAGCCATCAATACTATTGATGATAGAAAAAGTCTATTCATATACAAATCGTTTCTTTTAAACCAAGTAAAAAATTATTATGATTATTATTTGTGAAAGATACCAAAGAAAGTCACATCGTGTTTTTTAAACGCATCAATAAATCGTTTACCGGCGTTTCTTTTTTATAAGAATATATAAGGTTTCCTTCTTTATTGAACAAGCCTGTAAAGGGAGTTGATTGCAACTGATAAAGGCTTTTCAGGAAAAAAATTGGCTGTTCCATTCCAACAATTATGTTTTTATGGTCAGCAACCTTGTATTTCTTTTCAAACGCTTTTATTTCATTTATGGGTCTGAATGAAACAAGTAGAATTGTCGCTTTCTTAAATTTATCTATTTGGCTGAAGACGCTATCTAATAGCGTAGTGCAGTGCTCACAATCTGGTGAAAAATAAATGAGGACCACCGGCTTTGTATGTGGAAGGTTTGCTGTGTTTAATGTTTTGCCGTTTGACTGAGCAATAGAAAACACGGGCATCGTTTGTGATTGTGCAATGGTCGTTGAAAAAAATATCGTTGAAAGAAAGGCTATTTTAAGACAGGCAGTTAATGATTTCATTTTTAGCATTTGGGCGAATGATATTTAACAAAGGTCAAGGATTAAAAATTCAGCCTTCGTATAGTTTCTCAGGTTTCAAATTTAAAGAAATACAATGACTATTTCTTTTAAGAATTGCCGCAATCTACTTGCTAATGTTCTTTAATAAGATAAACGGTGGCCCTTTTTGCCATTCAATTTTGGGCTTGTGCAGTATAGGTCCAATGGAAAAGTTTCCTAAAACGATATCTGTTTTACCGTCGCCATCGAAGTCACCGGCATCCATTGTAAGCCATCGTCCCTTTTCAGTTCCGGGCGCGGTCAGTGGCTGAAAATGAAGCCCGCCCATATTTCTTAAAAAGACAAAACCTTCTTCAGGTTGATTGGTATAATCTGCAAAAAAAGAAATGGTAGCAATGTCTAAATCGCCATCTCCATCAAAGTCCCTTGCCATAGCTTTATAACAACCATTGATAGGGTAGAAGAATTTTTGCTCAAAATGATTGGCTCTATCGTTTATAAAAACATACACTCCATGATAGGGTTTTAATACGGGAGAATAGTCGGCATTGTCACCGCAGGTATAAACGATATCCGGATAGCCGTCTTTATTAAAGTCTGCCAATTCAAAATATGAAGACCCATATGAAGGCGGGAAACCGAGTAACTTCTCCTGTGCAAAATCGCCGTTGCCTTTATTGGTAAACAGAATAATTGATTCATCCCCTTGTGCAAATAATACCATGAAGTCCTGTAAGCCGTCGTGGTTGTAGTCATTTACATACGCTTTTATAGCACCAGGCAGCGGTCTTAAAATATGACGGGTATATTTCTTATTTCCCATATTTTCCATCCATGATAATGCCCCTGTAATAAATCCAAATTCACAAACCAGGTAATCGCTTTTTCCGTCGTTATTAAAGTCCGCAGGTGTTATCTGCACAGGGCGTTGAAGGCCATCGAACAATGGCTGGGCCTCTTCCTTATACTTTCCGTTTTCTGCTTCGTTAATAAATAGCGCTTTCCCAAATCGCCCATTATTAGGATTCATAACACCAATATCACATGCAAGCAGGTTGTCACCGATCCTCTCAAAATTTACAATAGGGCCGCTGTTGTGCATCGAATCAATTATGTTCAATTGCTTATCTATAATAGAAGTATTTTGCCTGGAGACATCACTTAAAATTATTCTATGCCCGGCATGGAATGTGTCGATACTAAGGAAAGAAGTGGATGAATAGGGATAGGAAAAAGAAGGGATTATAATTTTAAAAGTAGATGTATCTACAGAAATCTGATTTTGCTTTTGCTGTTCAGGCAATACATCCGGCGAAGTAGACGTGTAATAATCAATTATATTTTGCCATTCTTCGTATTTTAAAAGAGGGGCTTTGGGATAAAAATTTGTGTCAATATCTCTATCGTATTTACCCGAAGGATATGGCTTTAGATTATAATTGAATATACCTAATCTCGGGCCCATATTTGGTAGGACTCCCGCCTCCCATGATTGAGAATTTAAAAGAGCAGGATCGGGAAGCAAATGACAAGACTGGCAATACATTGCCGCTAACTTCTCCCCCTTTTCAATGCTTGAATACGAAACCTGCTGATGGCTTTTATTCCTGGTATATTCCCTTTGACAAGCAGCCAGAAATAAGCAAGCCGGAAACATAAGCTGTAAAATTCTCAAGTGAATATAAAATTTTACATTCATTCCGGATACATTTTGTGAAGACAGAACTTATAGTTTTACGGTACGAATATTTCCTTTTGAATTTTTGATGTCTACTGAGGAAACGTTATTATCTACATTGAGGAAACGACCTGATTGTGATAAAAATGAGGAGCCATAATCGATATTAACCATTCGCGACTTACCATTTTTATAAAGAATTTTTGCGCTTATGTCATTGGCATTAAACGCAACAGTATTCGTCTTCTTCTCTAATTTAAAAATTTTTAGAGGGCCCTTATTTTGACTGGCTGCAATTAAAACATTGTCGTGGGAATCCTTCAACTTTATTAATGCCTTACCATTGCCAGGAACAAACCATCCACTTTGCGCCATTAACTCCGCAGTAAATCCCCATCTGCCATTACCCTTAAGAAACGTTCCGTTGCACGCATCATATCTTCCTACCGAGACTTCCGTACTAAAGTCGTTCCCATTAATGAGCAAGTCTAAGTTTCCGTCTCCATCAAAGTCTTCTGCAAGCATTCCGTTCATGCAGGAATATTGAGCCTGGGAGGGAAGCGCAGCGATTGTAAATTTTCCACCACCTTCATTTTTTATGTAGCTGTTGCTTAAATCATTTGCCTGTAACACCAGGGCACCTTTCATTTCTTCATCAGAAAACATTTGGCTGAATGGCACCATTGCATAAGCCTTGTAGTTATGATACTTAGCCCTTGTACCTATCATCTGTTTCACCATATCATCGCGGGTATGCACGGGATATTCTTTTATGGATGTATCCGTTTGCGAGGTATGAAGATAGACCGTGGGAATTGCGTCATAACTTCCGTTATGGTCAAAATCTTTAGAATACATTTTTACCGGGTATTGATCACTGGCTTTATAAAAGGAATTTAAGCCAACGTTGCCTGCTATAAAATCAATATCGCCGTCATTATCAAAATCGCCAGGTACTATACTTGTCCACCATCCCACCTGGCTGTTAATTCCTGACCTTTCGCTTATATCATCAAAAACTCCTTTATTATTTTTGAAGAATTTTATAGGCATCCATTCACCTGCGAGCACCAGGTCTATCCACCCATCGTTATCAAAATCTGTCCACACTGCATCAGAAACCATTCCTATATTATTAAGAGACTTAGCGACTGAAATGGTAACATCATTGAATTTGATCAAACCATTTTTGGAATCATTCCTATAAATAAAACTTGATACCGGTTGGGGGTATTTCCATGGATCAACTCTTCCTGCAACAAACAAATCAAGATCACCATCATGATCAAAATCGGCAACACGTACGCACGATTTACTGGCAAAATTTTTCGGAAAGGCTGTGGTATCCATTGTAAAACTTCCGCTGCCGTCATTCACAAAGAATTTGTCCCTATAGGCATCGGAATTCTCAGTTGCTTCATATCCGCCGCCAGCAATATAAATATCCAAATCTCCATCACCATCCGCATCAAACAAACTGATTCCCATGTCTATGGACTGAACTGTAGTATCGTTCCGTGGGATTACAGGTAATGCTTTCCTAAAAAATTTACCTGAGGGCTGCTGAAATAAGAGCGTTGCCATTTGCGTCGAATTCCCGCCTACAACAATATCTTCAAGACTGTCACCATTCAAATCACCCGCGGCTAAGGCTGGTCCAGACTCTGTAAACTTATGCGGTAACAGTTTTTGAATATTAAAGTCAATAAAATCTTTTTGCTTGTGGTTATATTCAATATTAATTGAATCAGTAATATCGGTCAAAAGAGCCCCGGAGGCAAAAACTGGTTGGCTCCAGTTATAAAATTCGTTCGCATTTTTTATATCAATTTTTAATAATTGGTCGGCTTTGACATTTTTCAAAACCTGTTTTTTTCCGTTCTGCCATTTTACTACAACAGAATCAACGATAGCTACACCACCCAATCCAAAGTGAGGTTCTTTTTGTATTGACGATAAATAACCTCTGTAAGGGCTTTCTTCATAGGCTTGTTGTTTACCCTGGTAAAATAATTCTACCCAGGTACCTAATCCATCGAGATTTAACGAATCCCCCTTAAGCGCTACCGATAAAAAATGATTATCGTTTTTGTTGTCATGGCTACTGGTATTCTCATAAATAAACGCCTCATCATTTATATTATTCACCACGACGTCCATGTCCCCATCATTATCAAGGTCAACATATGCAGCACCGTTTGAAAATGACGGGCTTGAAATACCCCAGCTATTTGTCATATCACTGAATGTAACATCGCCATTATTGTGGAAGGCATAATTATGAATTTTTACCTGTGGAATTTGAGATAGTATGAAGGACTTGCTTGCTATTGTATTTGATTCCTGGCGAAAACTGATAAAGTCGTGATCAGTAATGTCTCTTGGGAAACCGTTCGTTACAATGATATCACGAAATCCATCATTATCAAAATCTGTAACTAACGGGCACCAGCTCCAGTCTGTTTGTGAAATACCAGAGAAGAAGCCGACATCGCTGAAAACCGGATCGCTGATAGAATCGTTCGAAATTATTCTCGGCCCCTGGTTCAACTGGAGCGTATTTCGAACATATTGATATTGATAGTTATAAAAATCGCTGAATAAATACGTTTGGTAATTGTTAGGACCCATCATCATTTTTTTCCTATAATTATCTTCGGGATTCATATCAAGTTCCACTACATCCGATAACCCATCATTATTTATGTCAATTACGTCCTGGCCCATTCCGTTAGCCGAGGTATGTTTGAAATAGGTGCTTGCCTTGTCTGTAAACGTTCCATCATGATTATTGATGTATAGCAGATCGTTAGAATTAAAATCATTTGTAACGAACATATCTTTCCAGCCATCTTTATTGAAGTCAGAAATATTTACTGAATGCCCATATCCTTCTATGGTTATCCCGGATTGTTTAGATACATCTTTAAAGAATGGATGGCGTAAAATGGGATCCCAGTCATTGCGATACAACTTACCAGTACTGGGAAAAGATCCATTAGTGATTTTTGGGCGAAACGTTGAAGCGTTGTAAAGCGGCAGGATTTGGTTAACCGTCAGGTACATATCAAGGTCGCCGTCATTATCATAATCAAAAAAAGCGGCCATAGTAGAATGTGACGTATCATTTAATCCGTACTCGGCTGCCATTTCTTTAAATACGGGGGTTTTGTTGTTGTCCAGTCCCTGGTTTACATACAAGAGATTTTGTCTTTTGAGGGCGTCTTTTTCCATCGACACACTCACATAAATATCTTCCCAACCGTCATTATTTATATCCACTACTGAAACTCCCCTGCACCATCTCCCTTCACCACTAACTTTCGCCTGCGCTGTAACGTCTTGAAACTTAAATTTTCCTTTATTAAGATATAGTTTATTCGACACCCGGTTTCCGGTAAAGTAAACATCCTGTAGTCCATCGTTATTAAAGTCCCCAGTGCCTACACCTCCACCATTATAAATATTGGTTACGTCCAAAGGATTTAAGGTATCATTCTCAATTATTTCGTTATTAAAATGGATACCGGAATCTGAAGAAGGAATTAACTTAAATAAGGTTTTCTGTTGGTGACAGGATACAATAAAGAGAATCGAACTGAGAAATAAACTTTGCCAAAGTTTCATTAGGATTAATTTACTACTTAAAAATAAGGATTAAAGAACTACCTCAATTATGTTTCAATAAACTTATACTATGCTTGGCGCACAATAGACTTATATTAAAAAGCGGCAGGATAAATCCTGCCGCTTTCTTTATAGTTGCAATAAAAATTAATTATTAATAGCCGGGGTTTTGTGTCAATCTCACAGTTCCGTCCGCGTTCAGATTATCAATCTCACCCTGAGGAATTGGGAAATATTCATTTTTGCCCGCTGTAAAAACCGCACCTGCCTTAAGTGGTCTACGTGGGCTTTCTCGGGCGATATAAGTATTTATAGTTGCCGCAGCTATACCATACCTTACCAGGTCAAAAAAGCGATGACCTTCCATAGCGAGCTCTAACCTTCTTTCAAATTGAACGGCTTTTAATGCGTTTGCAGCTGTAAAAGTAGCCGATGTATATAGGCCAATTTTATAATTATCGGCAGGAGTCGTTTGGGTTGTATAAGTGGCAGATGGTGCATCGTAAGGACTGTTTTTATAAACCCAGCCTGTTGGATCAGCAGCCCTGCTGCGTACCTGGTTAACATATCCCATTGCAGCCGGTATATCCCCTGCATCCACAGCGCATTCAGCCGCCCATAGCAGTAAGTCTGAGACCCTTATCAGATTAACATTATTTGCTACCAATTCGGTTGGTCCCCAATAAGCACTTCCCACATCAGTATACGCTCCTTTTTGAGAAAGGGCATATACATTTTTCTTTGGGCTCATAATACCATCGTTTTGAGGATTTCTTATCCAGGCAGCGCCGGGGTGATTGCCCCAATCTAAATAAGGAATTCCAACCCGGCCGAGCGTCAAATCAATTCTTGGATCCAATGTCCCCGAGTATGTGCTAGCAGTATCGCCTACCCTTAAGCCAGTTGCATAAGATTCATCAAGCAAAGGAAGGCCACTTGCATCAGTCTTATATGCATTGGCAAGATCCTGGGAGGGATTATAAAAGCCACAGCAAGCACCCGGCCCGCCAGTATATGGAAAGTTTAAGATATCACCGTAATTACCATTTGGGCTACCACCCCAATCTGCAGATGAACCATCCTGTACGGATGTTTGTGCAGCAAAAACTGATTCGATGCTATTTTTTTGAGCAGGATTGAAGTTTGAATAAAAATGAGGATTTAAGCCGTATTTCTGACCTCCTGCCGTCTTACCATTGGCTATTATATCCTTTAAAACAGGATAAGCTGCCGAATACTTCTTTTGAAAGATATAAGCCTTTGCAAGAAATGCTTTTGCGGCCCAGCTATTGACACGTCCAGGTTCACTTGAGGAGGCCCAGTCGTCAGGTAAATTAGCGATTGCAAAATTTAGATCATCTTCTATTCTGGGCCATACATCTGTAGTATTTGATACGTTTATATTCTGAGGCGAAACGGTTTCATCAGCGTATATAATGTTATTAAAGACTTTTTTTAACTCCATGTGATAAAATGCCCTCAGAAACCGGGCTTGTGCTGCGATTACAGTCTGCGTTGCATCAGGGATGCCTGTTGCTATTGCCATTGTATTTAGAACATCATTGCAACGTTGCGCGCCTGCGTAACAAACATTCCATTTTTGAGGTATGGCGCCATTGTTTGGAGTTAAGGATTTCCAATCTTCAAAGGGAGCAACATCAGCTACGTCTGTGGGATCGGAGCCTTTATAAGCATCATCACTGGCAACACCGCCGTAAGTCCAATTGGACGCACCAGATGCAAATCCGTCTCCGGAGGCACCTTCCCCATCAACTAAGGAATAAGCGCCTATTAATAACCCCTGAACGCCTATCTCATTAGCCACTATCGAGGGATTTAAAGTTCCCAAAGGAGGCTTGTCAAGAAAGCTTTTGCTACATGCCGCCAGGACTATCAAACCGGCAAGAACGGTAGGGAGTAAAATTTTATAATTTATTTTTTTCATATCATTTGATTGTAAAAATTTAAAAATTAAGGTTAACACCGAATAGATAGGATGGAGTATGTGGATAATTTCCATTATCAATTCCAAAGCCTATGTTATTATTAATATCGCTGCTTTGCAGTTCGGGGTCCAGCCCCTTATACTTAGTAATGGTAAACAGATTTGCAGACTGCACATAAATCCGCAGGCGCTCAATACCATATTTTGACAGAGCAGAGGATGGTACAGTATAGCCAAGTTGCATTTGTTTGTTCCGTAGGTAAGATCCCTTGCTAATAAAATAACTGTTACTTACCTGGTCGGTACTGAATCCACCTTTTGTACGCAATTTGGGTATTGACGTATTTGTATTCGTAGGTGTCCATGAATTAGTTGCTACTTCCCTGCGCAAGCCGCCCTTAAAAAAATCGGGGAAATCAGTGAAAGTTTTTGTGTTGTCAAATATATCATTTCCGTGTGATCCAAAGAAAAATGTAGAAAAGTCAAAATTCTTATAACTAAATGACACGTTCAAACCATAGGTAAAGTCAGGATTTGGATTGCCTAAGTAAGTCCTGTCATTAGCATCGATCTTTCCGTTCCCATCCGTATCCTGGTACTTGAATAGCCCGGGCGAAGCATCATCTTGTGTTGGAGATTTCGCAACATCATCATCGCTTTGAAAAAGACCAATAACTTTATATCCAAAAAATGCACCCACTGGATGGCCTTCTTGATTGCGGGTAGGAATTATGTTTCTAATCTGGGGGCCATTGAAATAGGGAAGGCCCGGGATATCAATAATTTTGTTGTTATAGGAAGTAAATGTTCCTGTAATATCGAAATTGAAACTCTTGGCTACATTGCCATGATATGTGATACTTCCATCGATACCAGTATTCTGCATATCACCTATATTAACTTTCGGCAAATTTGCATCACCCACGAATATCCGATCAAATTGTACACCCGAAGCATCGAATAGTAATCCGCTTATTTTCTTTTTATAATAGTCAACGGTAATATCTATTTTATTTTTTAAGATTGTAGCATCCAAGCCAAAGTTCGAAATAATATCACCCTCCCAACTCGTATTGGCGTTTCCCAAATTACTTCTGTAAAAACCTGCATTAGGTGCAGTACTGCTTCCGTTAACAGAATAGAAGGAGCGACCAAACCTGGTACCATACAGATTGTAAGGATTAGTAGGCTGAACGTTACTTGTAGAGCCGAGCTTTCCCCAACTATATCGCAGTTTTAAGTCGTTAACAAAAGTTACACTCTTAAAAAAATTTTCTTCTGAAACTCTCCACGCTGCCGAAACCGCGGGAAAATATCCAGTTCTCACGCTATCAACAAATACCGAAGCCTGATCTCTCCTTACACTTCCATTAATAAGGTACTTCCCTTTAAATCCGTATTCAACGCGAGCAAACTGAGACCATAAAGTGTTTCGATATGCATAGCCGCTATTAGATTGCGTACCTGTACCGGTTCCAATTGTCCAGTAATCAGGATTTTCTGAGAAATATTTACTCCTGGTTGCTCCAAGTCCGCGTCCGTAGTAATTAACCGCTTCAGAACCCACCAGCACTTTCACGTTATGCTCTCCAAATGTATTATTGTAGGCCAAGGTGTTAGTATAAGTCCATTGGGTATTATAACTTGCACCTTCGCTAAAGGAATTGTCACCGGTATTTCCCTCTGCGTTTTCATAGCCCACATAATTAAAATTATAGCTATAGCCATTATCCATTGTTCCGCCAAAACTCGTGCGTATCGTAAAATGCTTTAAAAAATCAACTTCTGCATAAACATTTCCAGTTATATCCCAGTTATTGTTATGGTTGTCTTTCGTTCTGAATATATCTGCATAAGGATTTCTCGCATTTCCAAGGTCTTGAGACTTAGTGCCTGCAAAATTACCCGCAATATCATACACGGGAATAATGGCATCTTCCCGGAAAACAACGCTGAAAGGACTTCCCTCTCCCTGGTTGCCATAAATTGGATTTGTTTTATAGAATATATAAGCATTTTCACCTACCCTAATTTTATCTTTAATGGTAAACTGAGTATTAGCCCTGACAGAATATCTTTTTAGATACTGAAACCGGGCTATACCTTCCTGATCCAAATATCCTAAAGAAAAGAAATAAGAACTCTTATCAGAGCCTGAACTTACTGAGAGATTGTGATTTTGAGACGGAGCATTCCTGGTAATTACATCATACCAGTTTGTGCCTTCCTTATTTGCTCTTGTTATTTGATTAGAATTGATATCATAAGTTGAAGGGTCAGGGCCAGCACCGGATACACCAAAGGGGGTTATAAAGTCAGGAATAACCGGGGTGGGTCCACTTCCATACTGCTTGCTGGTTGGGTTGGCTATACCTGAATTACGTTGCTGCAGCCAAATAGCATCCGCTTCTTGTTGTGTATTTGCCATATCGTAGCCAGGGCCACGTGTTGTAACCCCATAATAACCATCATAGCTAATTCTGGCTTTACCACTTTTACCTTTTTTAGTTGTAATAATAATAACACCATTAGAACCCGCCACACCATAAATCGCCGCAGTACCGTCTTTTAGAACCTGCAACGATTCGATATCAGCCACATTAATGTCGTGTAAATTGCCTCTTACACCATCAACTATAATGAGCGGTGAGTTGTTACCAAAGCCGGTGATACCTCTGATTCGAATATCGCTTGCAGCGCCAGGCTGACCGGAGGAAAGTACAGTTATACCCGAAGCACGTCCCTGCAAAGCTTCCTCGCCTGTTCCTACTGGTGTTTGCTTCAGCTGCGTTACATTGACAACCGCTACGGCACCGGTTATTTCCTTCTTTCTTTGAGAAGTATAACCGGTAACTACTACCTCATTCAAAGTGGAAGTAGTTGTACGCAATGAAATATCAAAGTTGTTTTTTCCATTGATAGATATTTCATTTTGTTCAAACCCAACGGAAGATATTATCAACCGCGAATTAAAGCTCGGAGCGGTAATTGAAAACTTGCCAGAGGCGTCAGTTTGGGTTCCAACATTGGACCCTCTTACAACTACAGTTGCTCCTACCACTGGTTTACCGGAAGGATCGGTGACAGTTCCGGTTACTAATTTTTGTGATGAAGCAATGTTACAAAAGAGAAGAATCACGGCTAATGTACATAGCCGGTAAAGTGTAAGTTTTAGTCTCATAATAGCGATCATTTATTTTGGTGTGTAAATTAACAAAAAATTAATTCCAAACATCAACGTTCAAAAATTAATTAAAAAAAGTTAAAAAAGTATCATTCATCGTAATAAGTCCACAATTCCTTTTCTTAAATAGATTTTTCCACGGGGTGATTTCATTTCAAAATAAAAAACATACGCACCTGCAGGCTGCGGCTGACCTTTAAAACTTCCGTTCCAACCAATACTAAGATCTCTTGTTTTAAAAAGCACTTCGCCCCATCTGCTGTATATGACAAACGTCTTTACATTATAGCTGCGTGGTGCAATAATTTTAAAGACGTCATTGATTCCATCGTTATTGGGAGTAAATGCATTAGGGATGTATATGTCTTTATAAACTGTAATATTCACTTTTGAAGATGCGACACCACAGCTAACATTTGATGTGGCTTGTAATGTATATTGAATATTTTGAGGCGGGGATATTTCCGGATTTAATGCCTGGGTATTGTTCATATATAGTAATGGGCTCCATGAATAATTAATAGAAGTTCCTGCGGCATATCCATGAAGCATTATGGAATCTCCAATTATCATTTCCTGATCAGGCCCTGCATCAGCCATAGGATTTCTTAAAACATTTACCATCACGTCCGCAGAGTCTTTACATCCAAAAGAGTTCGTGACAGTCACCTTATATATCAATGAATCATGAGATGTTAAAACCGGATTTGAAATCGCATCATTTGATAGCCCAATCGATGGCGTCCATTTAAAAGTTCCGCTTCCGGAGACAGCGAAATTGATAGCCGTCCCCTCACAAACTGTATACAGCATTTGTGTAGAAATGGTTGTAGAAGGAAATACATTAAGATTAAAAGTATCTACGGAAGTGCATCCAAAATAAAAACCCTGTTTTAATACATACACTCCTGTGTCGGAGTATTGAATGTTTGGCACTATTGACTTCGGGTTGGTTGAAAAATAATTATTCGGTCCACTCCAGGCAACAGAAAGTGCTGAAGGATCGGCCTGCGGTAATTGTAAAGTTTTGTCTTTACAACCCAGGATACTACTGGGCGAATTATGAACGGGAACGGGATGTATTTCGGTATAAATGTTATTTGAAACAATACGACAATGTAAAGAATTAATATTTTGACGTTCTGCCATTGCAAGCCTATATATAATAACACCGGACTGCCTATGTGGAATTTTATATATCAAAGTAGTAGCACCTGCAATATCCGTCCATGTTGCGCCGGTATCGACACTTTGTTGCCATTGAAAAACCGGGTCATTCAGACCTACATCATACGTACCATTAAGTATAAAAGGATTGGTGTAGTCAGCACAAACTTTCCCATCTTGGATTTTACCATCCAGGGTCGTAATTAGTTTAGGCCCGCACATATTGAAAGTAATATCATCCACAACAAAAGCACTTCCACATCCATATGCTGGGTTAGTTGTAAGACTAAGCACTACATCACTAACACCTGCAGGTGTCGTGAATGATAAACCAAAGTGCTTCCATACACGTGAGTCTTCAATGGGCAAATCGCCTGTATTGAAAGTGCTCAACACCTGACCTGACAATGTTGAAACTGTAAATGTTAGATTAGGCAGAACAGGAGTACCGCCGCAAGCAAAATTTTGCATCACATTTGCCAGCCACGCCGCATATTGATAGGTAGTATTGCTACACAAGCTGGTAGCCGTATCCTGGTGGATAATACCTTTGGTACTTTCGGCATTAACCAACATATACTGGCCATGAAAATCGAGTGTGTGATCGCCTGCCAGCATATACCATGGTGCCGTTCTCTCTCCGCATCCAAAAATGAAATTCTGGATTGTGTATTGTCCCTTTGCCGGACAGCCAAGGGTGAATTCATATGAGGTAGTATAGCCCGTTAGCATTGCCTGACTGTTTCCGAAAGTAACATTCACAATTGGGTCACTCAAACTTCCATTACAGAGTTGAGCATGGCTTGTATTAATGACACCAATAAAAACATAACATAGTAATACATACAATTTCATATTCGATATCATCTTAGAAACAAATAAATTTTAAGCTCGTCAGCAGCAATAAATTTGGAAGCATAGGATTAGCCTGCACGGGATTCAAGAGTTTTAAAAATACAATTACTAAAATTAATAAAACCACTTATTATTATTATTCAATTCTACAATGGTTTAATATTTGATACATTTTAAAGCCTGATTCAAAAAGCAAAGCAAACAGAAGTTACTTTTGTGATTGCAATACTCAATAGTTAAAAAAGAATATGAAAAAAATAGCAATGCTCGGCTCCGGATTTATTGCCAGGTTTTATGCTGATTCATTGCAAGGCCTAAGAAGCAGGGATAAAATTGTATCGGTATATTCCAGGAAAGAATCTTCAGCAAAAAAGTTTTCTGAGGATTATAAAATAAAGCATCATACGATAAACATGGAAGATTGTATTTCCAATGATGAAGTAGATATCGTATGCATTGCACTTCCTAACAACCTGCATGAAGAAGCTGTATTGCTTTGCTGCAAGCACAAGAAAGCAATCATGATTACAAAGCCTCTGGGGAGAAATGCCGAAGAGGCAAAACGTATGTTACTGGCTGTTGAAAGCGCCGGTGTTTTTAATGGCTATCTTGAAGACCTTGTTTATACACCTAAATTTATAAAAGCAGAAAAAAGTGTAAGAGAAGGAGCACTTGGAAGAATACTTTGGGCAAAATCAAGAGAAACACATCCCGGCCCGCACAGCGATTGGTTTTGGAATATTGAGTTAGCAGGAGGCGGCTGTATCCTGGATTTGGGATGCCATTGCGTTGAGATTGCAAGAAGCTATATTGGCAAGGAAATAAAACCTGTGGAAGTAATGTGCTGGGCAGATACACAAGTGAAACCTATAGATGCAGAAGATCACGCTATTGCCCTGGTAAAATATGAAAATGGCGCCATAGGCCAATTCGAAGTGAGCTGGACCTTTCGCGGAGGAATGGATTTACGTGACGAGGTGATGGGGACCGAAGGGACGATATGGATAAATAATTTCTTAAGAACCGGTTTTGAAATGTTTACTACAGGTAAAGGTGGCGACTATATTGCAGAAAAAGCGGAGAGTGACTCTGGATGGCTCTTTCCTGTTGGTGATGAAGTGAATGACCTTGGATACAACCACATGTTTATGGATATGCTTGATTCACTGGATTCCGGTGAGCAACCTAAAGAAACTTTTTATGATGGCTATGTGGTGAACGCCGTTTTAGATGCGGCGTACAAATCGGCAAAGACCAAATTGTGGGAGCCCGTAAAATTAGATATCTGGAGAGGAAAAGAGGGTTTCACAAAAGACAGTCATCTCGTTGACTTTGATAAGGAGCATTACCTGGTGAAAGAAGAAACCACACACTATGGCGAGAAGAAATTTATTTTAAAGAATAAATCCACGGGAAAAATTGTTGAGAAAGTCGGCCAATAACTTATGAAGTAACATCAATGCCGGATAATTACATTACCAAATGCGGCAAACCCCACAGTTTCTTCTCCTCCCTTCATCTTATATTTTATTCGTTTGAGAAGCAGCCAGTCGTCAATGTCAATATTTACGGTTGTCGTATTCATAAACATCTCGTAAAAGTCGGGTTTATCTTTTACGTCCGGAACCATGCTACCCCAAAGTGCATTGATAGTTTTAATTTTTATCGTTTTATCATCGGGCTTTGTTGCTATGGCAATAATGATGACCATTAATATTATCAGTAAAATAATTCCTCTTTTTTTCATTTAAAAAAACTTTCACAATGTTTATGAGCAGCTATTATTTATTAATACCGTCTACGCGTAAATGCTATTATGCTCCTGTCTGTTACATCAACAATGAAAATAATGCTCTTCGCAATTATGCAACAAATTTTTTAAATACTATCCTGTGATATTATGTTCATGCTACAAGCAATTAAGAAAGAAAGATACTTCCTTCTTTTAAGAAATAGTTTTATAAATATTATTTCGAAAATAAACTTTGTAAAATCAATTATACATATCGTTCATCCGATGCATTGAATCTTTAAGAATAAAATATAAATTTTTAAATACAGGCAAATATTTTTCATAAACCAAATGATTTTTTGCATCGGGCGTTACCATGGCATTCTCCTTTTTTTGCAGCGAATTATATTTATCCAAAAGGTTAGCCGATTTCATATACAGCATGGCAGCGCCAATAGCTGACGCATCATCTGATTGTACAAGACAAATTTCTTTGCCCGTTACATCTGCTAAAATTTGCACCCAGGTTTGTGAATGGATAAAACCACCACTTACATTTAGTTGAACGATCACACCTGTTGATTCCTCGATAAGTTGCAAAATATTTTTCAAAACGTAACATACTCCTTCCATGGACGCACGTAAAAAATCAGGTTGGGAGTGGTATGATTTTATGCCAAAAAAAACGCCTGCTGATTTTTCATCCCATATAGGAGCCCGCTCACCAAACAGGTAAGGAAGAAATAACAGCCCTTTACTTCCCGCCGGAACTTCGTCCACTTTTTTAAAGAAAGAATTATACACATCGTCATCCGGATTTTCAATTTTCAGAAAGGAACCTACCATCCAATTCAAAATATTACCTCCATTATTCACTGGACCGCCGCAAATAAATGTGTTATCGTCCAGCACATAGTTAAAGATCATCGCATTAAAATTGAAAACCGGGTTATGGCTCGCAACCCGTACTGCGCCGCTTGTTCCTATGGTGATAGCGGCAGTCCCTTTATCAAGCGCAAAGCTGCCTATATTAGCCAAACAACCGTCGCTGGCTCCTATACAAAAATTTGTATCTGAACCGATGCCCA
>JBBSBD010000102.1:0-20129 GCA_038251675.1 Chitinophagales bacterium
CGCCGCCAATCCTGTAATTTTCGGATTTACAACAACACCTAATATAACCGATAACCAAACAGATAACGGTGGCTTACACATATTGCCTATAAGCTTTATTAGTGTAAGAGCATTTGAAAAATCTAATGGTGTGACTATTGAATGGAAGGTTACCAATGAATTAAACACAAATAGCTATTCTGTTGAAAGATCAATTGATGGCCGAATATTTAATTCAATTGGAAAAACGAATGCTACGGGTAGTGGCGTAAACATAAGCACCTACACTTTACCGGATGCACGACCATTTGCAGGAAATAACTTTTATCGTATAAGCGCATTGAATAAAGATGGGAAAACGGAACTGAGCCCTGTGGTAAAAATCAATTTAAACAAGAGTGGCAGAGGCATTTCAATTTATCCAAATCCCGCAGTAAAGAATGGCTCTTTGAATTTGCAATTCCAAAATTTGGATAAGGGCACTTACATGGTGAACATATTTAACCAGCAAGGCCAGCGGGTTTTAAATGAAACAATAGTACACGAAGGGGGTAATAGTGTGCAGCCTATTTTATTACCAAAAATAGCTGCAGGCTTATATTCAGTCGAAGTAAGAAATGCGGGCACAAAATATGTGAACACGATAATGGTAGAATAATTATTAGTAGCAACTTTATTATAATTTTTAGAGAAAGACGGTCCACCTGGTTGGGCCGTTTTTCTTTTTACTGATTAATATTTTGCGGTAGAATATTTTTTTGTTCTTTAATAATCTTCGATTAAAAACTTTTAGTTTAAAAGGTCTTTTAAAAAAAGGGCTATCCTTTTGCCTGGTACTTTCTCTTTTAAATGAGGCTTCTTAAACCTGGATCATAAAAAACTCACGTAATAGTCTTTAGTTATAAGCGACATAATACCTAATGAAATTTTCAAAATGTACCATTAGATAATATTTAGTAACCGTTCGATAATATTAATTGCAGGGCTTTTTTTCATGCATTAATTTTTATAAAAATTATTTCATGAAAAAATTATACTACGCACACACTCTCTATGTAGCGGTGAAAAGTGTCTTAAAATGCTCGCCTGCGATTATGACTAAAGCATCATATCTGAAACTGAGGTCACTCACAATGTCTGCATTCTTTTTAATAGCTATAAGCTTTCAGACCTATGCCGATGTAAACCTTACCACGGCTACAACCACTGCAGGCAACATTAACCAGGGTGCAAACTCCAATATAATTTATGTTGCAAAAATCGACGTGACGGTGAGTGGGGTAAGTGTAAACAATATTTCCTTTAAGCTCAACGGTACTTTTGATGCAAGCGACTTAGCGACGGTGTCGGTATATTTTAATTCTGCCTCACCAACGGTAGGTGGTAGCTTTTTAGGATCAGCGTCAGCAGCGTTTGCAGCAGGTCATGCGTACAGCATCGTAATCAACAATAATGTAGCAGCCGGAGCCAGCGGATATTACGTTATTACAGTGAATGTAAATAGTGATGCTACTGATAATAATATTGTGAAAATAAATGGAGCTACGGATCCGGTTGTGTTAGGGTTTACCACAGCGCCGACCGTTACAAATAACCAAAGCGACCTTGCCGGTGCTCAAACTATACAGGCGTCGGATGTTACGCTTACAACTTCAGCCTTAGCGGCTGGTAATATAAACCAGGGTACCAATAGCAATATCGTTTATGTAACCAAGATAGATGCAGCCACAGAGCCTGTAAGTGTAAACAAGATTTCCTTTACGCTAAACGGCACATTCGATGCGACCGATTTAGCAACGGTGTCGATATATTTTAATCCTTCTTCGCCAACAGTAGGAGGTAGCTTTTTAGGATCAACTTCAGCGGCATTCGCATCAGGTCATTTGTATAGCATTGCCATCAACAGTAATATAGCAGCCGGTGGCAGCGGGTATTACGTTATTACAGTGAATGTAAATAGTGATGCAACCGATAATAATACGGTCAAAATAAACGGAGCCTCCGATCCGGTAGTATTAGGATTTACCACTACACCAAACATTACTAATAACCAGGCTGACCTCGCCGGTACTCAAACGATACAGGCGTCGGATGTTACGCTTACAACTTCAACCTTAGCGGCTGGTAATATAAACCAGGGAACCAATAGTAATATTATTTATGTAACCAAGATAGATGCAGCCATAGAACCGGTAAGTGTAAACAATATTTCCTTTAAGCTCAATGGTACATTTGATGCAACCGACGTAGCGACGGTGGCGGTATATTTTAATCCTTCGGCACCAACGGTCGGCGGCAGTTTTTTAGGATCAACATCAGCAGCATTTGCATCAGGTCATTTATACAGCATTGCCATCAACAATAATATAGCAGCAGGTGGCAGCGGGTATTACGTTATTACAGTGAATGTAAATAGTGATGCAACCGATAATAATATGGTCAAAATAAACGGAGCTACCGATCCGGTAGTATTAGGGTTTACCGCCACACCAAACATTAATAATAACCAGGCTGACCTTGCGGGTACTCAAACTATACAGGCGTCGGATATTACTCTTACAACTTCAACGATGGCCGCGGGCAATATCAATCAGGGCACCAATAGCAATATCGTTTATGTAACCAAGATAGATGCAGCCACAGAGCCTGTAAGTGTAAACAATATTTCCTTTAAGCTCAATGGCACATTCGATGCGAGTGATTTAGCGACGGTAGCGGTATATTTTAATCCTTCGTCGCCAACAGTGGGAGGTAGCTTTTTGGGATCGGCTTCTGCAGCATTTGCATCAGGCCATGCATATAGCATCGTCATCAACAATAATGTAGCAGCCGGTGGCAGCGGGTATTATATTATTGTAGTGAATGTAAACAGTGATGCAACCGATAATAATACGGTCAAAATAAACGGAGCCACCGATCCGGTGGTATTAGGATTTACCGCCACACCAAACATTAAAAATAATCAGGCCGACCTTGCGGGTACTCAAACAATACAGGCTGCCGATATTACATTGAGCACTTCGCCGATTACATCTAATGTGTTTCCAACAAATAGTACCTCCAACGTAGTTTACATTGCCAGGATAGCAGTTGCAACGGAGCCAATAAGTGTAAACAACATTTCTTTTACGCTCAACGGCACCTTCGATGCAAGCGACTTATCGGCGGTGCAGGTATATTTTAATCCTTCGGCACCAGCAGTAGGAGGCAGCTTTTTGGGGTCAACGTCAGCGGCATTTGGATCAGGCCATCCCTACAGTATTGCTATTAATAACAACGTCGCAGCAGGAGGAAGTGGCTATTACGTGATCACCGTAAATGTACAGTCTGCAGCCACGACGGGGCATACGGTTTTGATTGATGGTAGCACCGATCCGGTTGTTTTAGGATATACTACCTCTCCTAATATCACTAACAATCAAACAAACAATGGCGGCTCACATACGCTGCCGCTAACTTTTGCCAGCATCAAAGCGTATGAAAACTTAAGTGCGGTGGAAGTGGAGTGGAGCGTCACCAATGATGGAAGCATAAAAACTTATTTCGTCGAGCGTTCAGGTAACGGAACAACATTCAATCCTATCGGCAATTTAAGCGCACTCTTTAACGGCGTTACTGTTTCCTCTTACAAATTACAGGATCGGAGGCCGCTTACCGGCATCAATTTTTACCGCATACGTGCGTTGCACGAAGACGGAAAAATAGAATACAGTTCGATTGTGAAGATCCATCTCAATAAAGGCTTTGAAGGAATTTCCGTTTATCCGAATCCTATTGTAAAAAGTGGGTCGTTCAATTTGCAATTGCAAAATTTGCCTAAAGGGGTTTACAATTTGTCACTCTATAACGTACACGGGCAGCGGATACAGCAACAGCAAATTGACCATATCGGGGGAAGCAGTATACAACAAATATCATTAAAAGGTATTGCTGGCGGGGTTTACTCAATTGAGCTTTTAAGTAATGGAAAGAAATATGTAAGGACGATAATAGTTGAGTGATGCTATAAAAACATTATCAGTTTTTTTAAATGACATGTAAGAAGTTGTTTGTTCAATTCAGGTAGACTAATCAGGATAGTAAGGCCTTACGGGAGAAGAGGTAAATGACGAAGCTAAATAAAGCAGGTGATGTCCCGTAAGGCCCTCGTCTTGACGAATGTTGAAATGGCCTTGTTGATACTGGCATTAGCTGCGGGTCGTAACCGGGACTATCAATTGAGCGAAGGTCGTCAACTCTTTTACCTATTCTCCGTACCGCACAGTTGGTTCTTTATGCCAGGTGGCCGACCTCTGGAAAATCAGAATGCTGATTGAACTGAATGTCATCGACTTCCTCCATTATCTTTTATGTAAATACCGGACCTCGGAGGCAAAATTCGATACATGAACGGTGTGCGTTGAATAGCAATTTGGATAAACAAGCCTGTCAATTGCCAATAATGCTTTGGCGCCTGGTAAAAAATCGCAAAAGAAAGATGAAAGAAATTTTATAAGGCTTATGAGAAAAATAATAATCATTGCATGCTTTTTTGCGATAATGCATTTGAACAATAATTGCGTTGCCCAGTCTGTAGGCATCAACACTTCTTTTCCTGATGCAAGCGCTATGCTTGATGTACAAAGCAATTCAAAAGGAATATTAATACCGCGTACATCCACCTCTTCCCGATTGGCAATTGGAAATCCTGCGAAAGGTCTGATGATTTACGATACCACAAAGAGTAGCTTCTTCTTTTATAATGGAAATGCCTGGAACGAAATTTCGGAAAGCAATGCAGTATGGAATGTCAATGGAAATGCTAACACCAATCCGGCAAATGATTTCATTGGTACGACTGATAATACGCCATTAAATTTTCGCGTAAACAATCAACCGGCAGGCAGTATTGATCCTGGGATTTTCAATACCTCACTCGGGTTTCAGGCACTCGCTGTTCCAGGTAGTGGAGGGCAAAATACCGCGGTTGGATATCAGTCGTTATTTTCAAATACAACAGGGGTGCGCAATTCCGCCTTAGGATGTCTATCCTTATCAGTAAACACAACAGGCAATGCTAATACTGCCGCCGGGTATCAGGCACTGTATGTGAATTCTACGGGCAGCAGTAATGTTGCTTTTGGGACTAACGCTCTTTTTAATAACACCACGGCAGGTGGAAATACAGCCTTAGGTTACCAGTGCCTCTATTTTAATAAAACCGGTAATAATAATATAGCCGTAGGATTTCAGGCCCTCTTCAGCAATACAACCGGGCACGACAATACAGGCATTGGAATACAGGCGCTAAATGCAAACATCAATGGCTATTCGAATACTGCTATTGGTTCAGCAGCCCTTACTTATAACACATCAGGCTACGGCAATACAGCCACCGGCGATGGTGCACTTTCAGCCAATAATGGAAGTTACAATACTGCTGCCGGTGCCGGTTCCCTTTCAAATAATACAACAGGGAATTTTAATGCTGGTTTTGGAGATGCTTCTCTTTACGACAATCATACGGGAAGTAAGAATTCTGCGCTTGGCTACCTTGCCGGCCCTTCATCCGCTTACACCAATCTTTCATACTCAGTTGCTATAGGCAGCGAAGCAAAAGTTAATTGCAGTCATTGCCTGGTTTTGGGTGGAACAATTGCTGGTGGCGGTCAAACAAGAGTTGGAATCAACAATCCGCAACCCCTTACTGACCTTCACATTATTCAAGAGACGGATGCGGCGGGCGATAAACTTCGCGGAATACGATTACAAAGATCTGTTAACACCAACCACTGGCGTACGCTTATAGATCCTTCCAACAATTATGTGTTTGAGTATAATGATAACCTTTACACATACATTAATCCAACCACAGGTGCATACATAAATCCATCTGATGTGCGATTAAAAAAAGATATAACTCCAATAGAAAATATGCTCGATAAAGTGATGGCGTTGGTGCCCAAAAAATTCCACTACAAAACCAACAGTGCTGATGATCCATTGCTATGGGGTTTCATTGCACAGGATGTGCAAAAAATATTTCCTGAGTTTGTAGATGTAAAAGATGATGGTTATCTCGGGATTTCTTATACAAATTTTAGTGTGGTAGCGATAAAAGCAATACAGGAACAACAACTCATAATTGAAAAGCAACAAAAGCAAATTGATAAAATGGAGCAACAAATTGAACTTCTTTTAACTAATAAATAATTTTTATGAAGAAAATATTTTTCATTCTTGCAGTCGCTTTTATTTTTTTGAAAAGCTTTTCCCAAAATGTTGATACCGGGACCACTAACCTTAATCCAAAAGCCATACTCGATGTAAAGGCAACTGATAAGGGAATATTATTTACGGGATGACAACTGTACAAAGAGATGCCATAGCTAATCCAATTACTCAACCATAAAAATTAAGTATGAAAAAGATACTCTTCCTTTCTTATTTTGTATTCTTCATTTTTCATTCCGCATCCTCCCAGAATGTTGGGATTGGTACAGTAACGCCTGCGGGTAAGTTACATATCAAAGGCAGCGCCGATACATCTCAATTGACGATTGATGCCAATGCTACACAATCCAACACACATCCTTTGATCCGGTTAAGAAATGCTGCCGGCGTGGAGTTAATCCACATTTCCTCTGATGCAATAGAAAACACTTTTATAGGGCTAGATGCCGGGAGGGTAAACAATTATGTTGCCGGCACTACTGGATATAATAATACGTTTATAGGTTCGGGTACCGGTTATTCAAATACAACAGGGTATACCAATACTGCTAATGGGTACCGGGCGCTTTATTTAAATACAACTGGGTCCAGTAATACTGCTAATGGCGCTGATGCGCTTAATTCAAATATTACCGGAAATTCTAATACTGCAAATGGCTCATCTACACTTTCTGCAAATATAGACGGGTATAACAATACTGCAAACGGTTCTTTTTCTCTTCATTCAAATACAAGCGGATATCATAACACTGCAAATGGAGCTACTGCACTTTTTTCAAATATAACCGGGTTACAGAATACCGCAATTGGTTCCTTGTCACTTTTTGCAAATACTGCTGGCGATAATAATACAGCAAGTGGTTCCCAGGCACTTTATTCAAATACAACCGGAATAAATAATACAGCAGATGGTTCTGCTTCGCTTAAGATAAATACAACGGGAATATATAATACCGCGATTGGTTATGGCACACTTTCTTTAAATGTAAATGGCAATAATAATACTGCATTAGGCACTTTTGCCAATGTGCTTAGCGGCTCGTTAACCTCTGCAACTGCCATAGGTTTTGCATCCGGTGTTGCCTGTAGCAACTGTCTTGTACTGGGAGGTACAACAACATCACACGCCAATGTAGGTATTAATAACACTACACCGCTAACCGATCTGCATATTATTCAATATTCAGATGCAGGTGGCGATAAGATTCGGGGCATTCGATTACAAAGATCCGTTAACAGCAACCACTGGCGTACGCTTATTGATCCCTCTAACAATTATGTGTTTGAATACAATGATAACCTTTACACCTACATTAATCCAACTACTGGCGCATATATAAATCCATCTGATGCACGGTTAAAAAAAGATATAACCCCCCTGGAGAATGTGCTCGGTAAAGTGATAGCTTTAACTCCAAAAAAATTTCATTACAAAACCAATAGCGCTGATGATCCATTACTTTGGGGCTTCATTGCACAGGATGTACAAAAAATATTTCCGGAGTTTGTAGATGTAAAAGATGATGGATACCTTGGTATAGCTTATTCAAACTTTAGCATTGTTGCCATAAAAGGGATACAGGAACAGCAAGCGGAAATTGAAGAATTAAGAAAAGAGCATCAGGCTGAGAAAGGGCAAATAAAAAAGCTCCATGATCAAAATGAGCAGACTGAGAGCAAATACAATGAATTGAAGAAAGAGGTCGAAGAATTAAAAGCAAAAATCAATCACTAACTTTTTCGAACGTTAGTTTTTAAGAGGTTTTGCTACCGTCAGCCGGAGACCATATTTTTCACTTTTAAAACTATCTACAAAAATTTTCACTTACTTCCTCAATTTGTTTAATTTAATCTAATCGTAAAACAACACGCTAATAAATTTTAATTGAGAACATTTATATCTATACAAATATTACTGCTGTTGTGCTGCACCCAGGTTTCCGGGCAGCCAAAACCCTTTTTTTGGGGTAATGATACCAATCAAGTCACAGTTGAAAAAAATAACTTCCAAACAATAATTTTTGGAACGCAAAATGGGCTTCCCTCTTCGGAAATAACTGCTTTGGCGCAGGATACTAAAGGTTATATATGGATAGGAACTTCAGCGGGGTTGAGCCGTTATGATGGACTGAAATTTGAAAATTTTTTAAAAGCAGATAATGTTTTTACAGGCAAAATCTACGCAATAAGAGAGGACAGCATCCGAAACTTAATTTGGATTGCGTGCGAAGGTGGCTTATGTTTTTTTAAAAATAATGAATTGCACCGGGTGCGCTGCAGCGAAGCGGATGTTACATTTTATGAAATATATTTCCAGGGAGATAAAACGATGTGGGTTGGCACGGGTTATGGGCCTGCATTTTTTTCAGAACAGGTAATTAGCGATGCCCTCTCGGGTAAAGAGATATCTCTTAATTCGTTATTATTAACACAATGGAAAAAATTATACAATCTCAATAGCCCCGCTTATAAAATTATAGGGACTGTAAGCGGCAGCATTTATTTTGCCGGTGGCAGCGGTGTATTTTTTTATGATAAAAAGGAGTTGGAAAAAATATGGACTTCTCAACATCAGCAAGATAACAATGACAATATTGTAGGAATGGTTCATGGTAAGGATGATTCCATATATTTTGCTTCTGTATTTAGCGGGTTATTCGCAGTGATAAATAATAAAGTTACCAGGGTTTTGGAAGATAATTATATCGCCGCGGAAATGATTGAACATAACGGTGATATTTATTATTTTACCATGAGTGGGATTTTTAAATTCCTCCCTGCATTTAAGAACCTCCAGGTAACAAGTAAAGTACCACTGGCACTAAATATATGGCCTTCCTGCTTGCTGGTGGATAACGAAAATAATTTTTGGATAGGAATGCATGATAACCTGGTATATCAAAAGCCCCGTATTTTTTATAATTATAAAAATGAATCACAGGGGGCAGAGATTGAACTTTACAGCGTACTGCGCCTAAAAAACAACGAGCTATATTTTGGCTCAAACAAGGGGATGCTTTATAAAAAAGAGGGAGAGAATTTTGAAAACATTTTTAGGAAAAAGAGAGTTGTGCCGAATGCGGAAATAAAAAGTATATATGAAGACACAAGGGGCTGGCTATGGCTGGGCACAGGATACCAGGGAATAGCAATCATGAAAGATAATGAGCTGCTTCATTTTACAAAAAACGACGGACTTAGTACTAATAGTAATTATTTTTTTTACGAAGATGCTTCCGGAAATATCTATACAGGAGGGGACCGCGGAATTTCAAAAATAACCGTTGACTCACTTTCAAATCACCTCCGGTTTACCAATTATTTTTTTGATGTGGCCGGAGAAAATATTGAGACATTTAAAAATTGCGTTGCAGGGCCAGATGCTTCTTTATGGTTTGGAGGCCAAAAGGGAGTATTTCACCTGGCTCATGATTCACTGATTCATTATGCTCTTTCAAAAAAATTCAATATTAGTGTGACGGACATAAAAAAAGATCATGAAGGCTATGTGTGGCTGGCGACAAGGGGGGATGGTATATGGCAATGTTTTTTCGATGCCGGCAATTTACTTCAATTGAAAAAAATATATTCCAATAAGGACGGTTTGCAAAGTAACATTTACCTAGATATAGCCGTAGATCATGAAAATAATCTCTGGGCTGGAAGCTATTTGGGTATTACTTCATTTAGAAAAAAAGGCAGCAGTTATACAATTAACAATTATACGTCCAATGATGGGTTTTTATCTTCGAATTACCAGGCATTGAAACTTTATTGCGATGTAAATGATACTGTTTGGGTGACGACCTCGGCAGGGCTGTCTTCTTTTTCTACGGGCTTCCCAAATGCTGAAAGTAAAATTTTGTTGAATTTCACCTCCGTAGTTTTGCGGGATACCTCGGAAAAGATTTCCCGCTTTATAAAAAACGAAAATGAATCGATAGCCGAATTACCTTACTATTTAAACGGGCTTGAGTTCCGATATAAAGCAATTTGTTTATCTGACCCGCAGAAAATTAAATATACCTATCGTCTCCTTGGAAGTGCAGACACTTCATGGCTGGAATGGGAAAACAAAGAGTTTGTCCTGTATCAAAATCTATCCCCTGGAAGTTATGTTTTCGAGGTAAAGGCTTCTTTGGATAACAACGCTACTGATCCGATAAAATTTCCATTTATTATTAAGTCTCCTTTTTGGGTTAGCGGGTGGTTTTTAGTTTCAGTGATCCTGTCTGCTATCTTGATTGTTTACGTTCTGCAAAAAAAAATGAAGAAAAGTATGCAGGTAAAACATAATGAAAAAATAAGGACCCAAAAGTTGATTTCGGAAAACCTGCAATACCAACTGGAAGTGGAACAGGTTACAAACTACTTTACCACGTCCATGAGTACACGGGAAACTGTTGACGATCTTTTGTGGGATGTTGCAAGGCAATGTATATCAAAATTAAATTTTGAAGATTGCGTAATTTATTTAAAAGATGAAAAAAGCGGCATGCTTTTGCAGAAAGCTGCCTGGGGGCCTAAGAGCAACAGCGATGAACTAAAAAATGGGCAAAATGGAAAAATTATAAGCCCGATTGAGATACCCATAGGCAAGGGAATAGTAGGCTCAGTGGCTGCCACCGGCATGCCGGAAATTATTGCAGATGTAACCAGAGATGCGAGGTATATTAAGGATGATGAACAACGTTGGTCTGAAATTGCGGTGCCCGTTATTTATAACAGTGAGGTATTGGGAGTAATAGATTCTGAAAGCAAACAAAAAGATTTCTACTCAAAAAGGCATTTGAAAATACTTACCACTATTGCATCTCATTGTGCTGAACGGATCGTAAAATTAAGGGCTGATGAAAATCTCCATCAAAATCAACTGGAATTATTACAAGCTCAAAACCGGCTGGCCGAAGAGAAGTTAACCGCATTACGCAGCCAGATGAATCCTCATTTTATTTTCAACTGCCTGAATTCAATACAGCAATTTATTCTTACCGGGGACGTGGACAATGCTAATAAATATCTTTCGCAATTTTCAAAACTAATCAGGCTGGTCCTTCAATATTCTGAAAATAATTTTATAAGTCTCGAAGAAGAAATTAATATGCTTGAGCTGTATTTATCGCTTGAGAAAACACGATTCGGAAATTCATTTGAATATAAAATTTTAATAGATCACGAGCTTGACACTGATGAAATAAAAATTCCAAACCTGATGGTGCAGCCCTTCGTGGAGAATGCGATATGGCATGGCCTTATGCATAAACCAGGTGACCGGAAAATCAATATTAATTTTCAACTTAAAAACGAGCAGTTCATCCTTTGCGAAGTAACGGACAACGGCATTGGCCGTACAAGAGCCGCGGAAATAAAAGAAATGAAATCTGTGGAGCTAAAACACAAATCGAGAGGCATGCAATTGATTAAGGATAAAATTGAAATACTAAGGCAGCAATTCAAAAGTGAAGTGTTGATTGAAATTTCTGATGTGCTAAGTAATACAGGCGAGATTTGTGGTACGCGGGTTTTAATTCAGTTGCCATTGCAGTACCAAGATGAGTAGATTATTGATGAGGGATGGGTAAGATCAGTGGATTAGCAGATCGGTGATAAGTTGGTTGTAACTCATCGGCGATAACCCGACAACTGATAACAGAAACTGATAACTTCCCTATTTTTGCTCAATGATCAAAGCGCTAATCATTGATGACGAGCAGGTAGCTGTGAACGTTCTGAAATTGATGATTGAAAGATATTTGCCGGAGATAACTTCCGTTGAATCACTAACCGGGCCGGGGCAGGCATTGCAATTTATTGCTGAGTATAAGCCGGACATTGTTTTTCTTGATATTGAAATGCCCTACCAAAACGGATTTGAATTATTAAAATCACTTCCTGGAATTTCCTTTGATGTCGTTTTTACTACAGCTTATGACAAATATGCCATACAAGCTATTAAGTTTAGTGCATTAGATTACCTGCTAAAACCCATTGATGCAGACGAATTGAGGGAAAGCTTCAACCGCTTTGTGCAAAAAGCAATTATAAACCAGGACAAAGATGCAGCAGTAAAAAACCTGCTGGCCAACCTTCAACAAAAGGATACGAATTATCATAAATTAGGCCTGCCGACAGTAAATGGAATTGAGTTTTTTTTACCGCAGGATATTATCCGTTGCGAAGGGATGAGTAATTACACAAAATTTTATTTTTCAAACCGCCATAGCATTACTACCTCAAAAACCATAAAAGAGTATGAGGAAATATTATTTCACCATAAGTTCATGCGCATTCATAAATCGCATTTAATAAATTCGGAGTTCGTATCAGGTTACTCTTCCCAAAACAGTAGCCTGGTTATGAAAGATGGCTCCATGGTAGAAATTTCAAGAAGAAGAAAAAAGGAAGTACTGCAGGATTTGGGGATTAAAGGTTAGAGTGGGAAGTAGCAGGAAGCGAGATCAGGTATCAAGTATCCAGTATCAAGAATCAAGTATCCAGAATCACAATCCATGTCCCTTCAAAAAATAAAGTGCCACATTGAAGAAAATGATCAATCCTGTAACATCAACTAATGTTGCTACAAAAGGCGCTGAAGAAGATGCGGGATCAGCTCCCAATTTTTTTAATAGTATTGGTAACATGCTGCCGGTAAGTGATCCCCAAAGCACAACACCTACCAATGAAAAACTTACAGAAAGTCCGATCAGGAACCAATCAATGCCATATATATCAGTCATTACACCGTGATTCATAAGTGTGTGCCAAATAAATATCCGCATAAAGCCAATACAACCTAAAATTAATCCCAGCATCAGTCCTGAAAGAATTTCGCGACGCATTACCCGCCACCAATCAGCAATCTCAACCTCACCCAATGCCATTGCCTGTATGATTAAGGTAGATGCCTGCGAGCCGCTGTTACCACCGCTGCTCATGATGAGCGGAATAAAATTGGTAAGTACGATCACCTTGGCAAGTTCATCATTGTAATAAGCCATTGCCGTGGCAGTAAGCATTTCGCCTAAAAAAAGTATGATAAGCCATCCTACTCTTTTTTTTACCAAACCCAGAAAAGGGGTTTCAAGATATGGTTGGTCAAGAGCCTCGGCACCACCAATCTTTTGTATGTCTTCACTAAATTCTTCATTGGTTACCCATAGTACATCATCAATAGTGATAATACCCAGGAGCACATTGTAATCATCCACCACTGGCAAGGCTACCCTGTTATTCATTTTAAAAACTTCATTCGCCTTTTCCTGGTCGTCGTTTACATTTAATTCAATGAATCTGCCGTCCATCATGTCACTCACTTTCCTTTCCGGCGGAGCCAATAAAAATTCTCTTATTCTTATATCATCAAGCAATTCTCCATGCTTGTTGATAACATATATTACATCAATGGTTTCTGTGTCTTTCCCTACGCTTCTTATTATATGCAGCACTTCTGCAACGGTATTGTATTCGTGCACATAAATATAATCCGGTGTCATCAGGCGCCCCACACTATTTTCTGGATAGCCAAGAAGTGAAAGGGTAATTTTTCGTTCTTCCGGCTCCAGCGTTTTTACCAATTCCCTCACAACCTCGTTGGGGAGATCTTCTAAAAAAGAGGTACGGTCATCGGCCTGCATTTCATTTAGCAGCTCGGCGCTTTTATGCGGAGAAAGATTTTTAATAATTCTTTTTTGAGTGGAGTGTTCCAGAATTTTAAAAACACTTACCGCTCTGTGTAAAGAAAGGTGCAGAAAAATCTCAAGTTCCTTCTCCTCATTTTCTTCTATAAGTTCAGCGACATCACTTATATTCTGCTGGTTTAAGAATTCACCAATGTCAGCTTCATTGCCCATTGCAAGAACTTCTTCATACTTTTCCTGGATTGAAATTTCTTCTTCTGTCATACGAATAGATTCTGCCGGTGCATTTCGAATTGTCGCATTGCTTTGCTTCTTGTGGGCGGTGGAGACACCGCCCACGGCTGGGCGCCCCGGTTGGTGTCTCCACCAACCGGGCGCAATTTGAAATGCACCTTCTGCAGTTTTGCCGCAAATTAATTTATTTTACATTAGTCAGTCATTTAATAGCATGATAAAAGAATATTTATATCTAAATAGAACGTCGGCAAAAGGAAGGGGCATATTTACAAGGCAAAAGATCGCTGCGGATACGGTAATCGAAGATTCACCGGTGATTGTAATGAGTGCCGCAGATCGGGTGCACCTTGATAAAACACTATTACACGATTATATTTTTGAATGGGGAACCAATAAAGATAAATGCTGCGTGGCACTTGGTATGGTGTCAGTTTACAATCATAGTTATGAAAGCAACTGTGAATATTTTATGGATTTTGAAGAAGAAAGGATCGAGGTAAAAACGATAAGAACTGTTGAAATAGGAGAGGAACTTACCATAAATTATAATGGCGACTGGAATGACTCAAAAAAAATTTGGTTTGAAGCTGAGTGAGTACTACGATTTTTTAATTAACCCAAATTAACTACAGCGGATACGTGCTCTGTAGCCGATGGGTAACATTTGTAAAGCCAGCCTATTTGGGTGGAGTGCAGTTTCGAATTTCCTTTTATGATTGCCAGCTTACAGCTGCAGTAACAGTAACTGCATCCATCTGCTCGTAGAAAATTTTCACACCAATTCTTTTCGCAAGGTCTTTTATTATCTGCAATCCCAAACCCGAACTTTTACTGTTGATTTCATTTTGTTGCATTGCTGAATTTAATTCTGCTGCGGTTTTATTAGTTAAAGGATTCGTTATTGAAATTGAATATTCATCTGCCTGGATTGTAATGCTCGCTTTTTTATCACATTGATTAATGGCATTCTGCAGTAAATTCCTGAGGATGATTACTATGAAATTTTCATCAGTGTTTTGAGAAATTTCATCACTTACATTGCAGTTTACGATAAGTTCCCTTTCTTTAATTTGCTCTTCGAAGAGATATAGTTCCCTGGCCAGTATTGGTGCCAACTTCACCTCTTTGTATTGGGGAGTGAAATTTTGCATTTGGCTTTTGCTCCACAATAATAGATCTTCCATTGTTTCTAAAACATTCTCAGAGGCTTTGTTCAACCTGTTTTCATATTGACTCCGCGATTCACTAAAATATCCGGGATTCTCTTTTTGTAAATGTATGAGCTGGACTATGCTGCTTACAGGCGCTCTCAGATCATGGCTTATAACACCAAAAAGTCTTGCTTTGGTTTCATTCGCAACGGAGAGTTCATTATTAAGCTGGTCAAGTTGGGTGTTTCGCTGGTTGAGTATTTTATTGAGCTTCTCTTTATTACGATAAATAAAATACAGCAACAATGAAAATATTCCCAGGCTAACCAATCCCAGTATCAATAACTTTCTTGTATTGGATGCTTGCTTTAATTCAAGTATATCCAGCTTGTTTTTTTGATCAAGCGCAATAATGCGGTTTTCTTTTTCATTGGTTTGATAATGTGTTTCCAGGTCAGCAAATGTCCTCGAAATTTTTTCCTTATTAAGTGTGTCCTGCACCCCGACATATCGCTCATAATATTGCAACGCAGATTTTTCATTACCCATTCCTTTGTAAGAAAGAGCTATGTACTTTAATATATTTGAATAAAGTTCTTTGCTCAATTGCACCGCGACAGGAAGCGCCTCTGTAAGCATGGGAATAGCTTGCTGAAATTGCCCTGTCTCTTCCAGGTATCTGCCCTTAATCATTTGTGCCTGGAATATTAAGAATGGCGATTGGATAGCTGTTGCTAGCGAATCTCCTTTGTTCACATAAGGAAGGGCTTTGGCGTATTGCTTTTGATTAATGTAATATATCGCAATGTTGAGATTAGACGAAACTATTTCAGATGAAAATGCAGGTTGATTTTTTGCATTAATCTCGAGTTGATTATCATAATATAATGCGGAATCAATCTTTCCTGAAGTAGTGAATGCTTCAACAAAAGAACTTAGTAATCTATTGCCTACGACAGGCGATATTGCTGCAAAGCGCTCGCCTTTTCTTAAAGCGCCAAGGCTCTTGTCAGCCATTTCTGTATTAAGATATAATTTAGACAGCTGATCGCATTGAATGGCATAATCAAATTTAGCTTTTGAGTTCTGTGTTGTGTCCACATCCTGCTCCCGCAACTGAATACTTTTAATGAAATAATCCTGCGCTGTGCTGTAATAAGATTTTTGCTGGTAATAACTTCCGAATGCCGAATAAATATCCTGTAGGATGACGTTGTCTTTTGTAGTGTCTGCAATGGTTTGCAGAATATTTTTACACGCTTCCACTTTATCGGGCTGTTGCAGTTGAAAGTTTAAACTCATCAATGCTTCGCAGGACGATGCTGTTAATTTGGTGGCATTTACCTGCTGCGCTGTATGCAGACTTTGGTAAAAATAATATTGAGCACTGTCAAATTTTAGTTGGTAATAACACCCGAGCGCTGTGTATAAAAAGAAGCTTGCCTTCGCTGAATCGTCATTGGCTTTTACCAATTGTAATCCTTTTAAACCGGCCTGTTGTAATACAAAGTAATTGTCTTTTGCACCATCTTTATTTAAACGAAGCATGGCGCAATAGTTGAGCCACACCCTTATTTTATCATTGTCATTTATAAGTTTTGATAAATCCGGTGGTTGAGATTTTACGGTGAATGCGGAGAGAATATTTACTAAAACAAAAAGTAAAAAACAAAGTTTTTTCATTTGCTGTGTGGTGATTATAAAGCAATTTAGTCATTCATAAATAACGAATCATAAATCTGGAAAACTTAATGCATGCTTGTATAATTTTCCTATAGGCAGTTCCTGCGATTGTATGTTTATTTTATTTTTTTGAACAGCATCTACTTTATTGCGGTTTACAATATAGCTACGGTGAATGCGTACAAATATCGCCGGTAATCTTTCTGCAAAGCCGTTCAATGTTGACAATACTAAATACTGCTTTTTAGCAGTGACCACCCGTGTATAGTCCCGCATTGCTTCTACATATAAAATCTCATGTACCCGAATTTTATATTTATCGTATCCCTGTTTAATAATTATAAAATTTGATTCTTCTTCAGTATCAAAGGCGCAGGCTTTTATGCGCATCTGGTAAAAGTCACGTAGCCGAAAAGCGCACCGGGCAAAGCGTTCAGAAGAAAGAGGTTTCAGCAAATAATCAAAGGCTTCCAGCTCAAAACCTTCCAAAGCAAACTCGGGGTGAGAAGTAATAAAAACAGGCTGGCCATAAGCGGTAATTTTTTTCCTGATGAGCTCAATGCCGCTGAGGCCTGGCATTTCAATGTCTAAAAAGATTACCTCGGGATCAATGCGTGCTATTATTTCAAGCGCTTCAATCGGGTTGCTGCACACAGCTATTTTTTGCAGGAAGGGAAATTTACCGGCTTCTGTTTCTACGACTGCACGGTCAATTTCATCATCATCTATTATTACATACCTGAGCTGGAGTTCCGGATTTTGCATCGCTTAAATACCTTAAAAGAATTGACTGGTTAAGTATTATAAAACTACATAAAAATAGTTTTTGAGTTTCTGACGATTTTAAAGAGATGTTGGTCGGTAAAAAAAGCAAAGCGCTTTTCGGAGGATTATTTTTATAAGGAAACCAAAATGATGAAACAATTTCTTTTCTTAATCGCAATATTTACGGCTACCCAATACACTGATGAAATGCAGATTACCCAATGAAGTTTTTATTTTTTTTACTCCCAGTCAGGATACGACAGGCGAAAATTACTAACCCCGATTTCAAACAAAAAAATATAACTGTTTAGAACAGTACTCAAATAGGATTATTAAGATTTTAAAAAAATAAACTTCAAAATCTATTTTATGAAAAAGGTATTTTATTTTTTGCTCGCAAACCTCAGTTTACAATTTACTGCTCAATCACAAAATGTAGGTATTGGCATTACCAATCCGGTTTTTAAACTGGATGTAGCCGGCGATATTAATATTATCAATGGCAGCGCATTGCGTATAAACGGGCTAAAGATTTTATATGATGATGCACCCCATCAAAATTTATTTGTCGGGGATAATGCTGATTCTGCTCTCAACGGAGGCTACAATAACACAGGGATCGGCCCCCTGTCATTAGCAAAAAACATTAATGGTAATTACAACACAGCACTTGGTGCCAATAGTTTAAATGCAAACATTTCGGGTGCCTCTAATGTTGCCGTTGGAGAAAAATCTCTATTTAAAAATACAACTGGCTATTACAATACTGCTTTGGGCTCGGGAGCTTTGTATACAAATACTACGTCCGGCAATAATGTTGCCATTGGTTATCAAAGTTTATACAATACAACTACTGCAGACAATGTTGCTATTGGGTTCAAATCAGCATACGCAAATTCAACTGGCTCTGCAAACACTTCCATTGGGAGTCAAAGCCTTTTTTCCAATACTACGGGGGGTGGAAATATAGCAATAGGTTACCAGTCACTTTATTCAAATACATCCGGCGTGGCAAATATTGCGATCGGGAATGCGGCGCTGAATGCTAATCAAACCGGCCTATTTAATGTGGCACTTGGCAGTTTTGCCTTATCTCATAATAATGCGATCGGCAATACGGCTGTAGGTGATTATGCATTAAACCTGAACACTACCGGGAACCAAAATGTGGCTATGGGATTTAATAGCCTGGATGCAAATACAACGGGTTCAAACAATACAGGAGTTGGATATGCAGCGCTTCAAAGCAATATAAACGGGATTAATAATACATCTGTGGGAGCAAGCGCCCTAAAGGCAAATACAACAGGTGCTTATAATACTTCACTTGGTTCAACAGCACTTTTGAGTAATACAACAGGAAGTTCGAATACATCAGTTGGTGAAAAAGCCATGCAGGCAAACACTACCGGAGCTTCAAACACTGCATTGGGTTCAGGTGCATTGCAAAGCAATATTTCAGGTAACTATAATACAGCTATAGGCTTTCAATCATTGTTTAATAATCTGTATTATGTTTCTTCTGATAATACGGCTTTAGGTTACCAGGCTCTATACAACACAGATGCGGGCTCAGATAATACCTCGCTTGGTTTTAAAGCAGGATATAATAATCAAAATGGTAGTGGAAATATTTTTATCGGAAGCCAGGCGGGCAAAGCAAACACGAGCGGAGGTTATAACATTTACATGGGGCCTCTTGCAGGAGCCGCAAACACAAGCGGAAGTTTTAACGTTTTTATAGGAGACCAGGCAGGTGAAAGTATCACAACTACAAATTTTAATACTTTTGTTGGTTATGCTGCGGGAGCTTCTATAACAGGGCAGGGCAATACTTTTCTTGGATATTTTTCTAATGCAAGTTCCACTGCCAAAAACGCAACCAATGCAGCCAGCATTGGATACAATGCACTTGTAACTGCATCCAACGAGATTTTTATGGGTAATCCGGCAGTCTCTGCAATAAGAACTTTTGGTAGTTTTTTGGGCATTTCTGACGGACGATATAAAAAGAATGTAAAAACTGACGTTGTTGGGCTTGAATTCATTAATAAATTAAGGCCTATAACTTATACGCTCGATGTACATGGATTGAATGCAAAGCTTGGAATTAAGGAAACCGCTTTTCTGAAAACAGCTTCAGATGACAAAGAGCAAAAAATTAAAAGTGGTTTTGTAGCACAGGAAGTAGAAAATGTTGCAAAAGAAACGAACTACGATTTCGGAGGTGTACATGAACCCGACAACGACGCTGATTTTTATGCTTTAGATTATTCGGCTTTTGTAGTTCCACTTGTGAAAGCAGTGCAGGAATTGAGTACACAAAATGACGATTTGAAAAAGAAAGTGGATGACCTCACCCTCAGGCTTTCGGCACTTGAAGCCCGAAATATAAAAAAGCAATAGATACATTCTTACTTAAATCTCATGAAAAAATTATTTGCTATTGCCTTTGCCATTTGCA
>JBBSBD010000103.1:0-19994 GCA_038251675.1 Chitinophagales bacterium
AGCTTTGAAAGTTTTGCCAAGCAGAAGGTTAATTTCACTTTATTAAACTTCCTCGGACAAGTGATGATTACGGATCAAATCGATGCACATAAAGGATATAATTCTAAGAAGGTTGATGTTTCTTCGATTCCGGAAGGAAGCTATCTGCTGCAGGTGAAATCTGACAGGTCGATGTATACGAAAGTTATTGTGGTTCTTCACAATGATTAAGTGAACACAGAATTTGTATAAAAAAAGGGGCGATCATTAGGTCGCCCCTTTTTTTATACCCAGAGTAATACGTAGTGGTAGTATTCTTTTACAGCTCAATCACAAACACTTCTCGTAGCTGAAATTTTTGTAATGGAATGGTGTTTTACAAAGTAGAATTGTACACAGTAATATTTATTTCTTTTGGACATCCTGATGTTTGTTTTTGGCTTGTCTACGGTGACCCATGAGGCAATAAGAGTGAGAAAGGAAGTTATAACCATTAATGCAGACTCATTAAAGGTCAAAATATAATGGCTCTGAATTGATTGATAGAATTTCTTCTTAATTTCAATCAGCCTTAACGTATAAAAAGGTTTGTAAGATGAAAAAAGTATATCCTGCATTTTATCTTTTATTGTTTTGTGCAACTCTGGATGCTCAGGTGTTAACCGGTATGGTTACTGATGGTCAGGGAGCTCCTGTCGAAAATGCACGCATTACACTTTTCAACAGTGACACAACCTTATTTCGAGAGACAAGAACAGATGTAAGCGGAAAATATAGTATTGACAATTTGCCGGGCGGAGGACCATATCTTTTTTTTGGAGTGGCAGCAAGAGGAAAGGAATATTTTCAAAATGCCACCACGGGTATTCTTGATACCATCCAATGGGATGCAACATTACTTCCGGAAACAAATCCGGGCGATTGGAATATTATCATTCAATCACCCGAAGCCCTTGGCGGTACAGACCTGGGTGTATTGTTACCTGACGGGAATCTTTATTATTGTCACAGCACTAAGGATCCTTTCATTTTTATTCCTGCATTGAATGACACAATGTTAGTCAAAGGTCATGACAAGAATCAGGGATGTGTTGGTCCGGCACTATTATCTGACGGTAAAATTTTATTTGCCGGAGGTACCGATAAAGAAATCTATGGGCCAGGAACAAAAAAGGTAAAAACGTTTGATCCAATAACAAATCAATGGCAATATCTTCCGGATTTGTTGGACTATAGATGGTATCCTACGATCACTCCTCTTTTTGATGGTCGATATCTCATAGCCGGTGGTGGTGGATTGGATAATCCGATTCGGGTCAAATCCTCAGAAGTATATGATCCAAACACCGGGCTATCAATTCCAGCCGATACACTAAAGGTTGGTAACGAAGTTTCTCCGATAGTACCCTTATTAAATGGTAAGATCCTGATGACACACAGGCCGCCACAATTATTTGATCCGCAGACACTACAATGGAATCTTGCCGGAGACTTCGTGCAAAGCAACAGAATGGCAAACGGTGATCACAGCGATCATGAATTGATACATCTTCAGGATGGAAGAGTTTTATCTGTTGGCTTCAAATCATTTGTACCTGGTCAGCCGGGTGTAAATCTTGAAATGTATGATCCTGACCTTAATCAATGGTCTCTTCGTTCCAATTTCGCACCGACGAGATCAAGAGCAAAAGCTGTTTTATTGCCAGACCAAAAAATACTGGTCATAGGGGGATACAAAGAAGATCCTAATGACAATTCGCCGGTCAATTCCTATGGATATATGGCCCTTACAGATCAATACGACCCATCGACTGATACCTGGAGAAGACTGTCGGGCATGAATTACAAAAGAGAATATCATGCCATCACGGCGCTGGTTCCTGATGGAAGAATTATTGCTGTAGGTGGTGAAGGTCAGCCAGGAAATGAACCTCCTTTTAGCATTATAGAAGCTTTTTCACCACCTTATCTATTTCGCGGCATTCGCCCGGAAATTCATGATTTTGATACGACTACATTTAAGCGTGGAGAATACATTCGCTTTAAAGTTTCAAAAACAAATGCGCTCACGAATGTAGTTTTGATGTCCACTGCTGTGTTGACACATTTCATGAACTCAGGTAACAACAGGTATCTCGATCTTGAATTTTCACAATCGGGCAATCAGGTTACGGCAGTCCTTCCAGTTGATAGTCTTCATCTGATGCCGGGGTGGTATATGTTGTTCGGGATGGTGGATGATATTCCTTCTTTTGGTAAAATCATTCATATTGAACAAGGTCTACCCGTTATTTCTTCAACAAAGGAAATTGCAGGCGATTTATTTCAGACGAGGGTGTTCCCAAATCCATCTGAAGGTTCGTTTGAAATTGAATTAAAAAATCTTGTTTATGGACAGGTTTTGAAATTAGAAATAGTTGATATATCCGGAAAACTTCTCTGGCATGAACAACTTATCGCGAGCGGAAGTCAAATGAATCATGAAGTCACTATCCCTGGAAAAACTCCGCCAGGCGTATTGCTTTTAAAAATCTCGGGCAATAACACAAGTATAGTTCAAAAAATTATCAACAGGTAGGATCCTTGCCAGAGGTATCCATGCCCTGCAAAATGATGAGTAATCAAAGTTTCTTTTCAGTATATAAAAGATTCTGAAAGGCGTAAGTGGAGTTCGCAATTTTATCAACTTGTCTTTAGTGCTGGACTACATAATGGTGTCAGGCACTTTGGTTGATTCGTCTTTCAGGTTTTTAATTTATTCAGATATTAATCGTTAGATAGGTATTTTAGGATGAGCAGCTTTTCTGCTTCCGTAATTTTTGCCCGTTGCTGCATTTCATCAATTTTCATTGCCCAAATTTCTCCGCTGTACTCATTCGGCAAATGCAGGTTATGGCAACTACTGCAATGATCAATGTAGAGTTTTCTTCCCGTCAGAAGATCTTGTTGTTGCTTTTCATCTGAGGATACAGGCAGATATAATTGCTGGCTGCAACTGACTATCATGTAACACAATATGGCGATAAAGATTTCTTTTCTTCTCATCAGAAACTATAGCCAATGAGTGCCCTGAATTCTGCCGCTTCAAAATCATTCAAATCCCTGTTTCCGGGAGCCACATCGGTCTTTTTCAAATTTGCAAGTTGTAACAAAGCCGAAATGTTTACAAAGAAGTTATCGATGGAAGCGTGAAAAGCAGGACCCATAAATAAGACTGAATTCAACCAACCATCCTCTTTCGTGATGTCGTTATTATTTCTCATTTCCAATCCCACGCTGATTTCAGGTTTGAAGAGGTGCATATACCCAAAATAAAGTTCAACCGGGGAGTTGTGCGTCCATGCTGCTTTTATAACATTGTTGGCGTCTCTCGAGATAATTCGTTCAATTTCGTATTTACCGACAAGATTGAAAGCGAATAAATTTTTACTCACTTGCCGGTCAAGAATTATTTTCCCTTCAAACTCAATATTGTTTCCGCCAAATTCCAATTCACCATAAAGGGCTGACCCAATCCTGTTCGCAACCGGATCACTAAGTTTCCACTTCCATTCATTGCTGAAACTGATATGAAGTTCCTGGTTCAAATCAGTTGAGGCGGTGTCTGCAAAATTGAAAAGCTCAGAGTTCAAATAAAAAGAGGTTTGCACTTTTTTCCCGAGGCCCACTTCAAGTTCCAGACGCTGATCAAGATGTTGTCCAAACACATATGGGCTATATGCCCCGACCTTTCCAATACTTAACGTATTTTGAAATTCAATATCAAAATCACCTTTGTTGAGGACATTGGTTTGATAGGTGTAGGCAAACACTCTGTCCTGCGAGAAAGTGGTTGTTGTAAATGCTAAAAAAATAAATATTGCAAAGTTATATTTCATTAAAATTTTAATTTGAAAAGGCATCAAAGTGCAAAGTTAGTCTTTGTCATCGAATGAGTAAGAGTAGCATTTCTTAATTGCTGCTATTGTATACTCTTCTTGCAGATACCATTATTTCCACTTCCAGTTCCGTATTTCAGGCATGTCTTCACCGTGCTTTCGGGTATATGTGTTGTGCTCAAGCAACTTTTGTTGAATATATTCCTTCGTTTCATTGGCAATGCTGTCGAGTCCAGGTACGCGGGCAATTACATCACCAACGAGATGATATCTGTCCAGATCGTTCAGTACCACCATATCAAATGGAGTCGTCGTCGTACCATTGCCTTTGTAACCTCTTACATGGATTTGATCATGATTGGTTCTTCGATATGTCAGGCGATGAATGAGTAAGGGATATCCATGAAATGCAAATATGACGGGTTTGTTTGTTGTAAAAAGGGCATCAAAATCCTGGTCACTGATTCCATGCGGATGTTCACTTTGAGATTGGATGGTCATCAGGTCCACAACATTGATAACACGGATTTTCAATGCTGGAAGATGTTCATTTAGTATTTTAACTGCTGCCAAGGTTTCCAGTGTCGGCACATCACCGCAGCAGGCCATGACTACATCCGGTTCTTGTCCCTGATCATTGCTGGCCCATGACCAAATGCCAAGCCCTGCTTTGCAATGTTCTATTGCGGACGGCATATCCATATATTGCAGCTCAGGTTGTTTTCCTGCAACGATCACATTAATATAATTTTGACTTCGCAGGCAATGATTGGTTACACAAAGCAATGTATTAGCATCCGGTGGAAGATAGATCCGGATGATATCAGAAGATTTATTTGCCACATGATCGAGAAAGCCGGGATCCTGATGACTGTTGCCATTGTGATCCTGTCGCCATACATGCGAAGTCAGCAGGTAATTTAAAGATGCTATCGGGCGTCGCCATGGAATGTGCCTGCAAACCTGAAGCCACTTTGCATGTTGGTTGAACATGGAATCGATGATGTGAATAAAAGCTTCATAGCAAGAGAACAACCCATGCCTGCCCGTCAGCAAATATCCTTCAAGCCATCCTTCGCATAGATGTTCGCTCAATACTTCCATCACCCGGCCATCAGGTGAAATTTGAAAATCCATATCCAGTATTTCTGCGGTTGAAGTGCGGCCTGTGATTTCAAACAAATGTGTAAGGCGGTTTGACGCCGTTTCGTCCGGACCAAATACTCTGAAATTGCGCATGTCCCAATTGAGCTTCATCACATCCCTGACAAATGCACCCATTATCAATGTGCTTTCGGCATTGATCACGCCTGGCTCAGACACCGATAAAGCATAATCCAAAATATCAGGCATCTGTAGCTGACGTAATAATAGGCCACCATTTGCATGTGGATTGGAGCCCATTCGCCGGTTTGCGACGGGAGCTAATTCGGCAAGAGCAGGTATTAATTTTCCTTGATCATCGAAGAGTTCTTCGGCGTGGTAACTTTTCATCCATTGCTCAAGGATTTTTATGTGTTCTGGTTTAGTTGCTAATTCGGAAAGTGGAACCTGATGCGATCGCCAGGTACCTTCTACCTGCACACCGTCTATCACTTTAGGACAGGTCCATCCTTTAGGCGTGCTGAAAATAATCATCGGCCATGCAGGCCTTTTTTTAAATCCATTGGTGCGAGCTTCATTTTGTATGTTTTTGATTTCAGTTATTATCGTATCGAGAGTAGAAGCCAATAATTGGTGGACTTCCATAGGATCTGATCCTTCTACCCAATATACTTTATAGCCGTAGCCTGAAAAAAGTTGCTCTAATTCTTCTTCCGGAATCCTGGCAAGTACAGTAGGATTTGCAATTTTATAACCGTTGAGGTGCAGGATGGGAAGTACAGCGCCATCATGTACAGGATTCAAAAATTTATTGGAATGCCAGCTTGTGGCCAGTGCTCCGGTTTCAGCTTCGCCATCACCAATGACACAGGCTACAATCAGATCCGGATTATCGAAAGCGGCACCATAAGCATGCACCAACGAGTAACCAAGCTCTCCACCTTCATTAATCGAGCCCGGCGTTTCGGCAGATACATGACTGGGAATACCGCCTGGAAAAGAAAACTGCTTGAATAACTTTTTAATACCGTGTTCATCCTGCGTGATGTCAGGATACACTTCACTATATGTTCCTTCGAGGTAAGTATTCGCTACCAATCCGGGGCCACCATGTCCGGGACCTGTGACATATATCATGTCCAGATTATATTTTTTAATGATTCGGTTGAGGTGTACATAAATAAAATTAAGTCCGGGAGTTGTGCCCCAATGGCCCAGTAGACGGGGCTTGATATGTTCAAGCGTCAGCGGCTCTTTTAATAATGGATTATCATACAAATAAATTTGGCCTACAGACAAATAGTTGGCTGCACGCCAGTACGCATTCATTTTACTCAGCAATTCAGGTGATAGGGGTGTTTTCGGTTCAATTTCCCTTTTGTCTTCCATAAAGAATCATTTTTTAATTGAATTATTTAAAAGAGCGAAAACTGATTTTGCGATCATCAGCTCTTCGTTTGTTTTAATTATACGAACACTGACACGACTTTTATCTGCAGAAATAATATTGTTGTTTTCAGTATTTCTTTTTACATCCAATTCAATGCCGAGGAATTGTAATCCATTGCAAATACGTGAACGGACTTCCGGACTGTTCTCTCCGATTCCTCCGGAGAAAACAAGTGTATCCAGTCCTTCAAGCACTGTTGTAAAGGAACCTATCCACTTTTTTGTTTGATAGCAAAACAGTTCAACAGCTTCTGCTGCTCGGGGATCATTAGCTTGTATTTTCAGCAGGTCACGCATATCAGAACTTGTTTCTGAAATACCGAGCAATCCTGATTGATGGTTAATAAGATTGTTGAATTGATCTGGCGTCATGTTTTCGGATTGCATAAGAAACCATGCAACGCCCGGGTCGAGATCGCCGGTACGGGCTCCCATGACTAAACCGGAAGCGGGTGTGAAGCCCATGCTGGTTTCTATACTCTTACCATCTTGTACGGCTGCAAGACTTGCTCCACTTCCTAAATGTGCAAGTATAACTTTACCATTTGCAGATTCTATTCCGGCGGCGCGTGCTAGTTCTTCCATCAGATACGCATACGAAATTCCATGAAAACCATACCGTTGAATGCCCATGGAATCATATCGACGAGGAATAGGAATAAGTTTAGCTATACGAGGCATGCCGGAATGGAACGAAGTATCAAAACAAGCAAGTTGAAACAGGTCAGGATATGTATTTCTGAATTTTTCAATTATTTCAATTTCCAGTGGAAGATGATCAGGATCGTAAAAAGAAATCTTATGTAGCTCGTCCAATAATTCATGTGACACCTTTTCCGGTTCTACATGTCTCATGCCATGCACAATGCGGTGGCCTATACCAGATATCGAATTTATATCCATATAATCGGCAAGCCAATCCATCAAAAAAAGTGCGACAGGTGTAGGGCCAACCAAATGCTCTCCCTTTTTATCATTGCGTAAATCGTGATAAGTCAATTTTGAATCTTTATCTCCTATGCGATCAATCGTCCCGTATAATTGCCTTACAGGATCCTCCTCTAAAGTAAACAGCGCAAACTTGATACTTGAAGAACCAGCATTGATCGTTACTATATTTTTGTTTTTAGAATTCATAATAAAATGTATAGATCAATTTGTGGTGCTTCGTGAAAATGAGCACGATGAGTAGTGCTACATACATTTTTTATTCATTGTGGATCTTGACAGCGTGAATTTTATGATGCTATTTTGTCAGTAAATTTTTCAATAGGCGCTTGCTGACTTTCTGCCTCTTCGACATATACCCTGGAGCATGGACTTACCTGGACCATTTATCCATGTTTTACGTATGTCCAAGCTTCCTTTTCAAAAATTGCGCATTGACAGCTACAATTATAGTACTTAAGCTCATAAACACAGCTCCTGCTGCCGGACCTAATACGAATCCGGATGAATATAAAACACCGGCCGCTAATGGAATAGCTACAACATTATACGCCGTAGCCCATACTAGATTTTGAATCATTTTATTGTAAGTGGCTTTTCCGAACAGGATAAGATTAGCAATGTCTTTCGGATTGCTGTTGACAAGGATTATATCAGCTGTTTCTGCTGCGATATCTGTTCCGGATCCTACGGCTATGCCCACATCTGACTGAGCGAGGGCAGGAGCATCATTGACACCGTCACCGGTCATGGCAACAAACTCTCCTTTGCTTTGCAAATCTTTTATAATATCAACTTTTTGATGAGGTTGTACTTCTGCAAAATATCCATCTAGTCCCAATTGCTCGCTTACGGCTTTGGCGACGATCTCATTGTCGCCTGTAGCCATCAATACTTTGATCTTATTCTTTTTAAAAACGGTAATCGCTTCGGCACTTTCCGGTCTTATCTCATCCGCTAATGCAATATACCCTGCAAGTTTCTCATCAATGATTATAAAGACTACCGTTTCGGCATTACTGCTATAGGCATCAGGAGGGATCGTTATATTTTTCTCCTTAAGATATCCGGGACTTACTACTTTTAATTTCTTGCCTTCTACATTTGCTTCAACACCCTTTCCGGTTATTGCATTAAATTGATCAAGCCCGGGTATGATGATCTTTTTCTCTTTCGCTTTTCTGACTATACCTAATGCTATCGGATGTTCAGAGCTCTGCTCCAATGCGCTGGACAATCGGAGTAATTCATCTTCGGATAATTGTGTGTCCAGAGAAACAATTCTTGTAACTCCGAAATCGCCTAATGTAAGTGTCCCGGTCTTATCAAATAAAATTGTCGTTATTTTCCTGGAATCTTCAAATGCAGTTCGATTTCTGATTAACAGTCCGTTTTGTGCAGATACTGCAGTTGAGATAGCGACAACCAAAGGAATAGCCAGACCCAGGGCATGCGGGCATGCTATCACCATGACGGTGACCATTCGCTCAAGTGCATATACGAAAGGGAAGCCTAAAATCAGCCAGGTAGCCAATGTACCGAAACCTATTGCCAGGGCAATATACGTCAGCCATTTTGCCGCTCTGTCCGAGAGGTTTTGCATTTTAGATTTCGATTTTTGCGCTTCTTCGACGAGGGTGATAACCTTGTTGAGATAGCTATCTTTTCCGGTGTGTTCTACTTTTATTTTCAAAGAACCATTACCGTTAATGGAACCGCCGATGACTTTATTCTCTATTTCTTTTTTAACTGGTTTAGATTCTCCGGTGAGCAAAGATTCATTTAAATAACTGCTACCTTCTACGATAATACCATCCGCCGGTACTTTTTCACCCGGCTTAATCATAATGACATCGTTCTGCTCCAGCATGTCCAATTTTACATCTTCCACCTGCCCATCCGCTTTGACTCGATGTGCTTCAGCAGGCATTAGACTCACTAACAATTGTAAGGCTTTGGAGGCACCGAGCACTGACTTCATTTCCAGCCAGTGACCCAATAACATGATGACAATCAATGTGGCCAATTCCCAAAAAAAATCCACTCCCTGCAAACCGAACACCGTAGCGGCGCTATAAAAATAAGCGACACTGATGGCCATCGATATCAGGGTCATCATGCCAGGGGAAGCGTTTTTTAATTCATTGATAAATCCTTTTAGAAAAGGCAGGCCACCCCAGAAATACACGATAGAAGAGAGACCCAATAGGATATATTTATTGCCGGGCAGCAACAAGTTGTATCCAAAAAAATCCTGGATCATAGGGGAGAAAACAAGTATGGGGATGGAGAGGAATAAACATATCCAAAAACGTTTTTTAAAATCTTCGATCATCATTTTGTGATGGTCGTGACCAGCCATCCCCATGGGGACACTACCGTGGTCACCGTGGTCCATTTTGCTATGGTCCATTTTGGGCATATCCATTTTTGAATGATCCATTTTGGTCATATTCATTTTTGAGTGATCCATCTTTGAATGGTCCTCTTTGGTCATATTCATTTTTGAGTGATCCATCTTTGAAGATTCTTCTTTGGATGATTTCTCTTCCGAAAGATTCGTTTTCTCATGACTCATATTAGCATGCTCTTCAGCGGGTATATTCATTTTTGATTCTTCCTTTTGAGAAGAATCGTCGCTAGTTGATTTTGTTTCCGAAGGAACAGCTTCTTTTTTTTCTTCATTTGGACTTACTGTTTTTTCAGCAGTCATTTTTGCAGGCTCTTCTTCAGACATGTCCATTTTTTTTGAATCACTTATCGCCGGAGTATCCTCCTTGGAGGATTCTTTTTCTGAAGGAATGACTTCCTTGCTTTCCTCTTTAGCAGCTTCCTCATTTGGTGACTCTGTTTTTGAATCATCCGTTATATTCACCGTAACCCTGGATTCGTCTTCCGGGCCGGTATTGATGTTGATGATAATGTCTTTCATGTTGTGAGCTTTGTTTAAACTTTTTTTGAATGAGGAGCTTCTTTTTTCGGTGTTACCGCTTTCGAAGGTTTCGTTTTCGGAGAGATCATTTTTTTATGCTCCTCTTCGGTCATGCCTATTTTTTTTGCGTTGTCTTTCTTCGAAGGCTCCTCAGTGGAGGATTTTGTTTCTAAATGAGCATCTTTATAAGGAGATTTTATTTGAGAAGGAGCATTTTCTTTTTTTTCTTCTTTTGGTGTTTCTGTTTTTTCAGCAGTCATTTTTAGGTGTTCCTCTTCAGACATGTCCATTTTTTTTGAATCACTTATTTCCGGAACTTCTACTTTCGAGGATTTTTTTTCTGGAGGATTAAGTTCTTTACTTTCCTCTTTAGAAGTTTCCTCCTTTGGTGACTCTGCTTTTGAATCATCAGTTATATTATCTGTAACCTTTGATTCATCTTCAGTGCCGGTATTGATGTTGATGATAATGTCTTTCATATTGTTTGCTTTGTTTAAACTTTTTTAGAATGAGATGCTTTCTTTTTTGGTGTTGTCACTTACTATCCACCGGAAATCACATTTCTTAGCTCCACCTGCTATGCTTCCAGTTCTTTCTAATTGTCCGCCCCATTGTTCGGCTAAAGGAAAATCCAGCTTGCACCAGGTCTGATAACAAACATCCCCAAGGTCAAATTTTTTAAAATATTCAGCGACTTGGCAGCGTGTACAATTGAAAGCAATTATGTTTTTATCTGAACTTATATCTTCCCAGCCATAATCAGGAGAAGTAAAAGGAAACATTCTGAATATTTGCGTAGACAACTCCATTTTTTTAATTGGGGCATCAGAAAATATTCCTGCAATCAGCATTGGTATTTTACCCATGCATGTGTAGATTTTCCAGCCAATCTTATAAATTAGTGAGATTGCCTCTTCTTTGTTTTTTTCTGACTTAATCAGCGTATTATACAGGGCAAGAGAAGCGCATGCCAGATGTATAGTAAATGTGGCTCCGAGAGTTTGTTGTTTAGGCAGATCAATTTCCAACATAGAATATTCCTGCCATGTTTCTTCTAATAGTTTTCCTGTTGTGTTTTTATTAAATTCTTTTCCTAAAACTTCTTGGGCCGATGGATTAATTATTGCTTTAAAAGCACCGGCATTTGTTTCCCACTTTGTTAAGTTCTGGATAATTTGGTCATAAACAGCTTTCCACATTAATGGATTGTCTTCCATCCCCTGCAATGATGATGGAATTATTTCCCCTGTAAGTAAAAATTCGGGTAACGCTTTTTCTATTCTTTTTTTTATTTGTTTGCCATTCATGGTTAAACGAGCAAACTCTCTGGCTATAATTGGTTTTGTAATTTCTTCAAACCGTGCATCCGGAGCAAGTTGAAACGTCAAGGCTTCGGCGGTGGTAAGTGCTTTAGCATGTAATAATAAGTTCTCAGGGAAAATGTATCCGTATCTGTAACCGGCACTGATCATATTTAAATACACTTTCGTAATGGAAACATCTTTTAATCGACTTTTATAAAAAGCATTAGCTAAGTTATTAAATACTTCATAAAAGGCTTTTTCATTTGCTTCAGGTAACTCTTTACATTGTTTTTTAAAGTGGTAAAATGCCCGTTTAATATCATTTTGTACCACAGCCAACCAGTAAAGTACAAACCGGTTCCTTTCTTCTTTTGTCAATTCACCATACATTCCAAAATCAAGTAGTTCAATCTCTCCGCTTTCTTTAAAAAATATATTTCCCGGATGAAGATCGGCATGGAATAACCCATCTGAGATGAACATTTTTAATTCCATTTCTACAAGTCTGATGTTCAGTTTTTCTTTTGCTTTCTTCGATAGTTTTTGCTCAACTTCTTTTAGGCGAAGACCTGAAACCCGTTCCATTGTAAGCAGTTTCTCACTACTATAATCCAAATAAACCTTTGGAAATATTATATCATCCCAACCCTTGAAGTTATTCCTGAAACGCTCTATGGTTTCTGCTTCATGCGCAAAGTCCAACTCTTGTATTGTGTATCTTTTAAATTCCCGGAATCCATTGATAAGATTCGCTCTTTTTACCTTTCGTGAAAACAAGAAGTTCAAGACTGATATAATCCCATCTAATGCATGTAAATCAGCTAAAATCTTTGACTTTACATCAGGCCTCTGAACTTTTAGGGCAACTTGTTCGCCTGATTTTAGTATTGCAAAATGAACCTGGGACAAAGAGGCGGATGCTATCGGTTTTACTTCAATGGATTGGAAAAGCTCTTGTAAAGATTCTCCCAACTCCGCTTCAATGATTTGCTTTGCTGAATCAAATTCAAATGGGGGAACATTCTCCTGAAGCTTTTCCAGCGCAGTTATGTATTGTGCCGGTAACAAATCAGGTCGGGTACTTAGTATCTGTCCAAGTTTTATAAACGCTGGGCCCAAAGCAAGAATATCCGCTACGAATTGTTCCGGCAGAAGTGAATTGTTTTTTTTCAGGTCACTTAAGCGGGAAAACTTTTTAAAAGCCCTGTATTGTCTAATACCCTTGATAAATATATTCCACTTTGTAGTCATTATAATTTAGTGTTCTTAAATTGTCAGTGGTTAATCTTCATTATGGCTCGTCGCCTTCCGTGTCGATATTGATGGTAATTTTGTCATAGTTGTCAATGTTATTCTGTTTACATCTTTTGAGGAATCCGTTTGAACCAGACATTTCCTTTTTTGAAATATTTTAGAGGTTTATTTTTTTGAACCCATTTTTGCATGTTCCTCTTCGGTCATGTCCATTTTTTTTGGCTCGTCTTTCTCCGAAGGTTCCTCTTCGGATGATGGTTTTTCGGAAGGAGCATCATTCTTCATTTCTTCTTTCGGGGCTTCCTGTTTTGGAGCCGCTTCGTCTGAAGGTTTAGGTTTATCGGAACTCATTTTTGCATGCCCTTCTTCGGTCATGTCCATTTGTTTTGAGTCATCTTTATTTAAAGATTCATCCTTTGGAGATTCTGCCTTTGGAGATTCTGCCTTTGGTAATTCCGCTTTTGGTGTTTCTGCAATTGGTAATTCTGTTTTTTGAACAACAGCTTTAGCATTGTCCGTAGTCGTTGTAACCTTGGGTTCGTTATTCGCCGAGCCTGTTTTGATGTTGATAGTGATGTCTGTCATAATTTTGAATTTTAATTTGTTTAAATTTTATTTTTGGATATTTTATTTTTAAGTTTCGCACATTCTAAATTAGTTAATTATTCCTGCTATCAAAAATAAAACTGCTGCAATACCTGCTGCAATGAAATTATAGGGGCTTGCATATTTTAAATATTTTGCATGGTCTGCATGAGCAATATTTGAGGACATATTCGTCATTCCTGCAACAGGCGAAGTAACATCGCCGAATGTGCCTCCCGTAATTATTGCCGCTACGCAAAGGGGAATACCGGCTCCGGATACTACTGCAAGAGAAACTGCAATAGGCATGATTAAAGAAGCTGCTCCCCAACCCGAACCAATAAAGTAAGTTACGGCAGACGATAATATGAAAAGTGAAACGGCTACACTCCATGCGGGCATTGAAGTGCCTAAGTTTTGGTGTATGAAATCATTCAACCCCAATGCCTGAGAAACAGATGCTAATGGCCAGGCTATGGTTAGAATAATCAAGGTGGTCATTATTTCATTTCCACCGGATATAATATCGGATGTCATTTCTTTTAGACTATATTTTTGAAAATAGTAAAGGACAGCAGATATAGCTATAGTGATAAACAATGCGACAAGCATGGCTCTGTTAGGGTCAGTGTTTGAAATGGCTTCAATAAATGTATTGTTGCCCGGTTTATCTTTCCCAAAAAACCAAAAGAAAAATATGCTTAATGAGATAACACTTATAAGCGGAACGATAAGATTAATAACCCTTGGTTTTATTGATGGTTCTGTTTCTTCCATTTTCATATTCATTCCTTTCATCTCTTTTTCAGCAGATTTATTTGCCGGAGTATTTACAGGCTTTTTCAATTGATAGAAGATGGTAAAAAAAGTAATAATGATTATTACGATACTGAAAAACTCTAAAGGAATAGCTTTAAGCCAGATCGCATAAGCTGAAGTATCCTCCGGGTTTCCGGCTGCTTTTAAACCGATACTGATGTTCGCAATATTGAATCCAACATAAGTTGTGGCGATAGGAATAAGTTCTACTACCGGACTTGCCGTATTGTTAAGCATAAAGGCAAACCGCTCCTTCGCAATCTTGTTTTTTTCCGCAAGCGAACGGGTGATTGAACCTGCGCCAACAATCCTGAAACCACAATCAATGAAAGTAACGGGAATCAAAGCCCATAATAGAAACAGCACGCCTCTTTCACTTTTTACATGCCTATCCGCTAAATCTGAAAATGCTTTTATGCCACCTGATTTTTTTAACATGGACATTAGACCGCTGAACAAATACAGAAACAAAAGCACCTGAAGGCTTCCACCATCTGTCAGGGTTTTTACAATTTGGTCAACCGCTGTTTCAAAACCACCTGTCAGAGTTGGCTTAAGAAAATAACTCCCGGCTAATAGTCCGATTAAAAGAGATGGAATAATTTTCTTAGACCATATTGCAATTGCAATAGTGATAATGGGTGGTAGAATTGCAAGCCAGAAGTTTTGCATTGATTACTTTTTTTTATTTTTTGCCTCTACAATTTTTTTATCAACTGGTGGGTTGATATTTTTTCTCACTTTCTTATCATTACCATCTGAAATGCCTTTTGTTAAACCAATGTCATTATGAGCAGGACGTGCGTTGTTGAAATCCTCATTTGTTGTTAGACCTAACATGCTACTTGTCTTTGGACCTAAAATGCTATTAGAATTCTTATTGCTTTGATCATTTTTAGTTTTTTTCATATTTCTTTATTGTCACTATTCCAACTGCGGAAAATCCTCCTCCGGTTGTAAAACTTGCTGATGTTGAAAAGCACATAATTCAGAGGAATCCTATATTCAAAATTGTTATAACCAACCTCCGGTAAAATCCGCTCTTCGCAAACCTGTAGCGATGTATGGGCACTTTCGCATCCATTTCCACAACAGCCCTGTACGATAGTTTTCAATCATTAAAACAATAGGGCCCTGATTAAGTCCGAAATGCCACGGCGATACCCACCATCCATAGGGATTACCCGGCTCACCCGGATGTGTCGGGTTAAAAGAAGCTTTGAAACCGTAGGAATTGAATTCTGTCAGTTTAGCCTGATGAATACAATAGTCAAGCGCCACCAAGACAATTTCAGGTTCAAAGGGTAGCGATGCTGCAATAGCCCACGGCGCAACGGTACCGTCATCAGGTCCATAAGGTACGCCGCGTGCCAGGTAATCAAAAAACTGCCGCTCTATACCATCTATTTTGAAGGTTGCGGGGCCAGGTCCTTCGCTTGCCGTGATTCCCCAGCAGCATGAAGCATAGCCAACAAACTTAAGTGGGTTATCCATAGCATACTGCCGTTGCACATGAGTAGCCCGGCGGCTGTTCTCAAAATAATCAATACCCTTGCTTCGCATAAAGGCATCCTGAATGTCCCTAAAGTCAATCCATACATGAGATAACTGATGTATGAACAATGATCCTGCGTATAGATAGTCATATCCATAACTGCGTTCCCATCGGTAAGTAGAAGTCCACGCTGTATAACTGCTCTCCGGTAGTGGATGCGTAGGTGAGCCAAGACCCAACATGTATAATAGCATCGCCTCGTCGTAGCCTTCCCAACGATATTTTAGAAATCCGCTCTCAGGCTTCCAGCCGTGGGTGACCGTTTCACCTTCGTTCTGCGCCCATTGCCAATCTGCCCGGCGATACAGTGAATCTGCGAGGGTCCGGATTTCCTTCTCTTCTGAAGTATCGGCATCAAAATAAATGCCCGCGGTCAACGCCCCTGCCAGTAGAAAGGTGCTGTCTATGGTTGATAGTTCGCAATGCCAGGCACGCCGACCGGTCTGTATGTCAAGAAAATGATAATAGAAACCTTTGTAGCCAGTGGCATCAGGTTCGGTACCCTGTGGGCTATTCCAGAAAAAAAGCAGCGTATTCAAGGTTCGTTCTATTGCTGCGGAACGTGACATAAATCCTCGTTCAACACCTATGGGATAGGCTGCCAATGCCAAGCCAGTAGCGGCAATACTTGCAGGCCAATTCGCTTCAGTTTTGTCAATCACCAATCCATTAGCTGGATTCGTTTCATGTAAAAAATAATTGAAAGTTTCGTGTTGAAGCTTTTCAAGTTCGGCATCGTTCAATTTTTTTCCGCTGTTCATGCTTTTATTTTATTCGATTGTCAATATTACTTTCATTGCTTTTTTATCATTTCAGGCCAGCTGTTCTTATGTCCAACATTTTGTTAGTTAGTATCTTTAAGTAAAGGATGGGAACAAACTATCCACCAAGATGCTGAACAGGCGGGCTTATCGCTACATGTATTATGGATGTAATAAAAATGGCCATAATAATTATGTAACCCCAAACCACTATTTTTCTTGTTATGGAATAATCATCTTTTTTAGAATCAATGTAGGGTATTAATATTAATCCTACTATCATTAAAAGTGGAAAAACGGATAGATACTTGATGCCAAACCAATCTTCAAAATGATAGAGCACTAAAAATATCCAGGGTGGTTTCGTCATCTCTACTCCGGTGTAAGGGCCAGGATATAATTCAGCGGGGTATTGCATGGCAAGAAAACTTATGAGACCATAAATAATAAAGCTCCACCCGAATATTTTGCTTATGTGTGTGGAAAGTTTAATTTCTTTCGTTACTTTTTTTCCTGGCAAAGGGGATAACCCATTCAATTTCATTAATACCAGGTGGGGTATGAGAAGTAATAAAAAAAGAAGCGGAAGAACTAGTGTATGTGTTACAAACATTCTCATCACCACCGTAGTGCCCTGGATGAATGAGGAAATGGGAGGCCCGATTATCGGCAAAAGGTCTACTTGTTCTACTGCATGCCGATAGCCTTCATAGCCTTCCTGATCCCACTTGACCACGGTTCCGGAAAATAAGAATGAAAAAGCTATAACCATTAATCCAATACCAAAAAACCAATTTGATTTTCTGCTTCCACGGTAAGAACCTGTAAAAATAATTCTTGTCAGATGCAGAATAATTAAAAAAATAACGGTTTCCGAAAGCCACCTGTGAAAGGACCTTAACCATAAGCCCCAGGGAGTTGAAGATAATTCCAAAACACTATCATGGACCTTATTCACCGTGGGTGTAATAAAAAACGTCATTACAATACCAGTAATTATTAATAAAATAAATCCTATAAATGTTACTCCACCCACAGAATACCCAAACTTTTTTGCATGTTCGGGGACCGGATAGTTGAAGTCTTTCATACTCCATTTTTTTTCAGTGGTATCTATATTATTGTCCACTTGATACCTCCTTTTTCTTTTTAGGCAAATAAAGAAAAGCAAACCCGGCAATGAAAACCGCTAAGCTTAGCACCTTTATTACAGTAGGCACTGTGCCCTCTCCAACCGCTTTACTGATTTCAGCAAAGTCCTTTTTTGTTTGTGTGTCTTCCGTCTGCCCCAGACTATCGCTTTGGGTTTGATCTTGTTTTTGGAGTAACCTTTCCGTTACCTTTTCAACTTTCTCTTTCGGCTCGTCGTCACCGTGTGCCATTATTACAATAGGCGAAAAAAACAGGCATATTATTAATGCAAAAAAGTTATTTTTTAACATATAAAATCTCCTTTTCAAATTTGAGTATTGTTTGTAATTGTATTTTCACTCCATTTAGTTTATTGTTATTCAAATAATACTATTGAATTGAAAACCATGCTTATCAGAATGCAATGCCCAGAGTCAATAAGGCCTGCGTATCATATTCCCTTGCTGTTGTAATAGGAACCTGAATTCCAACTCCAATGTCCATTTCGTCAGCAATCCTGAATTTAAGGCCTATCAGTGAATACAAACTTGTTTCATTCTGGGTTATTTCACCTCTGAGTTCCAGTTCGGGATAAAACATTTCAGAGGCTTTGAACACAAATGAACTTTCATATTCAGCCTTTTTGTCAGCCAAATTGATGTGCATATTTGCATCGATAACCACTATTTTAGGAGCAGTTAAACGTCCTGAAAATCCAAAGAGATATTTCAGCGAATTGGACTTTGCAGGGCCTGTAGGAAGACCGACCTGTCCAAAAACACTTAATCCATTATTATAAGTGGCATCATGAAGAAAACTGTACATTAACATTACTTCAGCGTATGGAGATGTTTTAATTCCATCACTTCGAATATGAATTCCAAGACCAGGAAGTAAACCGGCTTCAATATGTATTGCCAAGTCTTGTCCTACGGCAGAATCCTGTCTTTGCTGAAAAGGAGTTATGCGCAGGCTCATTTCTCCTGGCGGGTCAGGTAATGCCATATGAGCCAGAAACGGATGTACGAACATATCGCCCATTTTCCCTTTATCATTTTCCTGTGCTGCTACCGGGTTGACAGTTACACTTTTGCTTTTTACTGACAATGAATCGGTACTCATTACTTTCATTTCCTGCGCATATGATGAGAGTCCACCGAAAAGGAAGACACTTAAAAAAATCAGGAAAGTGGGATTGAATCTTTGGGTGAAACCAAATTTATTTCTCATTTGTTTTTTTGTTTTAATTTTTTTGTTGAATTTTTATCATCTCCGTCTGAATTGCCATTTACTAAACCATTTTCATCATGGTCTGGATGTTCATTGTTGAAATCCTCATTTGTTTTTAGGTCTTCCATGCTACCCACCTCCTGGTCTAACATGGTTCGAGGTTTCTTACTACTTTGATCATTCTTTGTTTTTTTCATTTTTCATTATTTAATTTGTGAAATAAATTGCAGGTTGTGATTTTATAGCTGGATTCAGTATAAATTATTTTTTTGCTGTTGCATCCCACTCCGTGTGAAAAATTCCTTCAGTGTCAATGCGTTCATAAGTATGCGCACCAAAATAATCACGCTGTGCCTGTATGAGGTTTGCCGGCATATTTTCATTTCTTAAATCGTCGAAATAACTCAAAGATGCAGAGTAGGCAGGCACAGCGATGCCGTAATGGGCAGCGTCAGAAACTACAGCCCGAATTCCGGGAATACTATTTGTTACACTTTCGCGGATTGAATTGTCTAAAAATAAATGTTCCAATTCTGGTTCATTCTTGTATGCGGCATAAATATCCTCCAAAAAAACTGCCCTGATAATACAGCCGCCACGCCAAATTTTTGCAATCAATTCCAGGTTTAGTTCATATTTATATTCTTCATTGGCCCGATAAAGCAAATGCATGCCCTGCGCATAGGCGGATACCATGGAAAAATAAAATGCTTCTTCCAGTTGGGCGGTATATTCATCGGAGTTATCAGGGTATATGGCATCTTTTGAGCCTGGATATATTTTAGATGCTTTAGTTCGCAAGGTCTTGAACTTTGACAAATCACGCATTGCTACGGAAATATCTATAACCGGCACGGGAACGCTTAGATCCATAGCTGCCTGCGAAGTCCATTTACCTGTGCCTTTAGCTTTAGCCTCATCTTCAATATCATTGAGCAACAGGTGGTTTTCTCCCGGTTTTTTAAATGCGAAAATATCTCGTGTAATTTCCAGCAGGTAGGATTGCAACCTGCCCTCGTTCCACTTTTCAAATAAGTCGTGGATTTCTTTATCATTCAGATGCAG
>JBBSBD010000104.1:0-19925 GCA_038251675.1 Chitinophagales bacterium
CGAAATTCGTTGGCATGAAGAAAGCGGCGTACCAGTAGCTCGGGCTTTATATTCTTGCGGCACAATATATTCTGCAGACTTATTGCTTTATAAACTGCCGTGTATATTTTAATGTCCCCGATAGAAAGGAGATGGAATATACTCCCGCAGCAAGGCCTGCAATGTTCACAGATGTTTGTATTGTGCCGGTGCTTAATTGCAGTTTCTTTATGCAGCGTCCCTTTGCATCATTGATCGTTATTGCTGTTTGCTGCGTTATGCAAGCCAGCTTTATTAATAATTTGTCCCTGGCAGGATTTGGAAAAATCACAATGGCATTATTCGCCGGCGCTTTAACTGCTATGATCCTGCTGTAGGCAAACCTGTCATCAGCATCCACCATTTTTAAACGATAATAATTTATACTGCTTAATAATGATTTGTCTGTATATCCATAATTATGTGCCAGGGTATTGCCTGCGGCATTGACATTTGCCAATGCAGTGAACGATACCTGGTCCCCGCTTTTTTCTATGGTAAAATATTTTGTATTGATTTCTGCTTCGGTGTTCCAGTTAAGGGTAACTTCTTTACCTGTGTACCTGCCTTTAAAGTCGAGCAGCGTAAGCGGAAGCGGGGAATAAAAAGTGATGGTACCTCCATAAGGATTGCTAAGACCTGCACAGGTGGAATCTGCAGTTTAGCATAGCGACAATTATATAAACACCATCATTTAAGCGAGCCACCGCCGGCCGGCGATGAGGATCAAACCAAGAAGGTTTATTTAGTTTCTTAATTTTCTATTGACTTTAAAAAAACCTTCCTGGTTTTTACCGTATTAAATTTATATGTGGTGTATGCTGCTTTGTTGCTTCTTAAGCAGGAGGAATTTGAAATGCACCCTCGGATTTTAGAGGATTTTTTTGCCTATATTTTTCTACCTTAGTAAAAATTTATAAATGAAAAAATTCCTTGTCCCGGTAGACTTTTCTACTCCATCAGAAAGTGCTGCTGAATATGTAATCGAAATGACCAAAGATATTCCCGGAACCGAAATAATTCTGTACCACGTGTACAAAAGCGACATTTTTTCTAAATGGAAGGATAGTGACAAAGGATCCAGGAAAACGGCAACCGATGCAGAATTAAGGATTGTAAAGGACTTCCTTAAAAAGAATCCTGACCAGGAAATTACTATTGAATCGGAGGAAGGCTCTTTTATTGATAATATTTCGAAATACGTTTTAAGCAACCATATAGATATGGTAATTATGGGTGTGAATGGTAGTACAAGAATGGCGAATGTTAATATCGGAGACAACGTACTTAACCTGATAAGCAATATAAGTACGCCCATAATGATCATTCCTCCTGATGTAAAGTTCAAAAAGATAAACAATGTACTTTTCGCCTCAGATTTTAAAGATGTAGCACGTAAAACGCCTTTTGATTCTCTTAAAAAAGTATTGGATTTCTTCAGTCCAAAACTTAATATCCTTAATGTAGACAGTGAACATTACGTTGAGATTTCCGAAGAATATAAGATTGAAAAAGAGGAGATGGAATTTAAACTTAAGAGTTATAACCCGGAATTCTCTTTTTTACGGGCCTTTGATTTTTTAGAAGGTATCGTCAGTTTTGCCGAAACCAAAGAAATCGATGCGATAATTACGGTTCCTAAAAAGCAGGGCTTTATCAACCAGCTTTTTAAAATCTACACCCGGAAACTTGCCCTCGCCAGCAATATTCCTATCGTGGCAATTTCTATGTAGGTCTGTTTTGCCAAACTGGTTTCGGGAATTTCATTCTGCGGGTTACCGGGGTATTACTATTACCCATCATAAATACATTCCGAATTGCAGATTATTGCGGAGCAGTAAATCCCGGAGTGCAAAGTTTCTTTCGTATGACTTTAATTGCCACGGCATCATGGGCAGCTTTGCCATTTATTTTATTCAGCCACCGGTCGGTTCTCGTTTTTGGAACTACCTAATATTTGCAATCTTCATGCCCATGCCAAAAACAGCCCTGTCTACCGGCAGTCATGCACGAATAGTACTGTTTTGTATTTTAGTAAAACCACCTGACCGGCGGGGCAGGCAATAACAGGCTTACCGGGGAGGCTTTTATCGTGGAGCTTGTAACGAAGTCCATTGGCATGAATCGTCATACGCTTTTGCCACATGGCTATCGCCACCGGCGTCTTCTAATATTTTTATTGATTTCAGTTGATTTCCCGACTGCTTTGTAGAAAAAATTCTGCTTTATAAGGCTCCTGTAATAAGCTTATGCATCACACGTTGTTGCGCAGGAAAACACTATTAAAAATTCTGTCTCTCCCTTTCCGTTAGTATATGGCGCCCACACTATCGCGAGTGAAGCATAACCAGGAAAGTACAACTATACTTTCACGGTGTTTACTTCTCTTCCCCGGTAACAGGCAATGCTCACGTGAAAAGATACGGATGCTTAACAGGCCCTTTATTCACCTTTTTAACTTAAACCTATGATGAAAACATTATTTTCTTTCATTCTTGTATGCATTACTTCCTCGCTCTTCAGCCAGGTAAATTACAACTTCTCTACACCGGCCACACTCTCGGGAAGTCCATGGCTAAGCACAGCGACCATCACGGTCGGTGGTGTAAGCTATACTATTACCGGGGGTATCAATGGCGGTTATACCAACTTGTCATCCGGCGGAAACGGCAATACGGCTGCACTAAAAAAAGACGGCTCCGGAGGTGACAATGTCACCATCAAAAGAACAGACGGCAAACGCTTCCAGTTCTATAACCTGTGGCTCAAGCAATCCAGCTATTCGCCTTATCCAAACACACCACCATTCTATACTATCCGTTTCTGGGACGGTAGTACCAACATTAAAAGCTATACCGGCAATAGCCAAAATTCGACTGTAACCTATGCAGAAAATATAGCGGTAACCAGTGTTTCCGTTATGTTCAACGCCTTGTCCAGCTATATACTTGATGACCTGACGGTAGGCCCCGCTGCTCCTTCTACTGATGCCAGCTTATCGAACCTATACCTGAATAAGGGTACTTTATCTCCCGCATTTGCAGCAGGTACATATAGCTATACAGCATCGGCTGGCTATGGCACCACTTCTATAAATGTAACACCTGTGGCAGGCGATCCTTTGGGTGCCATTATCACGGTAAACGGTGATGCAGTAAGCAGCGGATCGGCTGCATCCGTGCCACTTAATTTGGGCAACAATACTATCACGATAGTGGTAACAGCCGAAGACGGAACTACCATAAGTACCTACACCATTGTAATTAACAGGAGCTCAACGCCGGATTATTGCACACCGGCATCAGAGGCTTCGTGGGGTGATGATGTAAATTCATTTACACTCGCAGGTGATGGCTCTACGTCAATAAGCGACAACAATACCGGCGGCGGCTCAGGTGGCTATGATTACAGGACCACAGTTTCTTCCGTAAACCTGATGCAGGGAAATTCCTATAACGGAACTGTTACCACCAATGGTGAACAATGGAATGTTGCGGATGGTGAGCATATTAAAATATGGATCGATCTTAATGATAATTTCCTTTTTGAAAGCAACGAACTCCTTTATAATGCCCCAAGCCTGATAATCAACGGTACTACACTTAATTTTAGCCTGGCGATAGCCGCCGCTGCCAATACAGGCCCGCATAGGATGAGGGTGAGAGCCATCTATGAAGATCCATACAATCAAACAAACTTTGACGGCTGCACCGATGAAGATTATGGTGAAACGCAAGATTACAATGTAATAGTGAAGTCATTAAATCCTTTACCTCTTACGCTTACATCTATAAAAGCACTGCAATTAAAAAATGAGATAGAAGTGCAGTGGGTAACTGCAGGCGAAATAAATGTAGATAAGTACGAAGTTGAAAAAAGCCAGGATGGTGTAACATATTCAAAAGCCGGCACGGTAGCCGCGGAGAACAGCTCACGTTCATTAAATTATAATTGGGCTGATACCAAGCCAATAGCCGGTTACAATTATTACCGCTTAAAGATGATTGATAAAAACGGGGATTTCACTTACAGCGCCGTTGTAAAAGTGAATTTCGGTACCAGGGGCGGAAGAATAAAAGTGTCACCGAACCCGGTTATCGGCCATGTGCTCGCTCTTCAATTGCAAAACCTTACAGCAGGCATATATGAAGTAAGGTTACTTGATACCCGTGGCCGGCAAGTGTTCAGTAGCAGCATAGATAACAGAACTGCCTTACAGGGTAAAGAAATCCAATTGCCACAATCCATTAATACCGGTATTTACAGCTTGCAGGTCGCAGGCAATAATACCGCCTATTCTGTTTCGGTATTTATAAAATAAATCACTAGGTACTGTATATCAGGAAGGCCTGTCTTTAATAAGGCAGGCCTTTTTGTTTTATATACTTCGTCATTTACACTCCAATAGTCTTAAAAAAGCAGCCACAAACATTTATTTGTGGCTGCTGCAACGTGGTACTAATCGCTACTAAAATTTTAATACACAATGGTACTCTTCGACGTGGTATGATCCGGGTGAATCACTTCGAGTATATATAAGCCTTTTGGAAGATTACTAAAATTCAATGCTTCATTGCTATTGCCTTCTGAATGTATTACAGTTTTCACCAGCATTGTTTTGCCTGTACTGTTCATCAATTTCGCATGGTATGTTCCTGCGGGCATATCATTCATTTGCAGATGTACGATACCCGCAGGAGCCGGGTTAGGATATATAAGCAGCGCTGATTTTGTATGGCCGGCATATATTTTTATTACAGAGGTGTAAGTTAGTTTGCCGGAGATGTCGGTTGTTTTTATCCGGTAAAAATTATTGCCGGGAAGTACATTTTCATCGAGCCAATGATAGTTGGCTGTACCGCCATAGCCCGCCCCTGCGTTGAGCATACCAATGCTTTTGAATGACTGCCCGTTGGCAGACCTTTCCACTTCATACCGCGTAATGCCGCTTTCATTCTCTACTTTCCAATCTATAGCTATATTCTTATTTTGCTGCCTGGCAGTAATACTGCTGAAAGTTACCGGTACTGCACCGACCGGTACTGCAAGTGCAATGTTATTCATACTCAAATTGAAAATCGTGTTGGGAGCCTTAGGAAAAAAGCGTACCTCATCCACATTATTGAAAAAAGCAGGAATTAAAAGATCGGATTGCGAAACGATAGTTGGGGTAAAGGAAGGATCCGGCGTAAAGTCTACGGAGCCCACCAACACACTGTTGTCATAACTTTCAATGGTTATCACATTATCGTATCCCCAATCATACAATTGAATGGATTGAAGCGAAAAGTTTATAGCAGTACTGGCACTTTTAATTACCATGGCCGGTACACCGTTATTCGTAGCCGTTATATCCGGGCCTGAAGTAATACCGGTGTAGGAAGGATCAGAAGAAGAGAAATAATTGTTGTCGTGCCAGATAATAACAGATCCCGGATACAGGGTAGTGTGATCTGTGGCGGCCGTGTAAACCTGTAGATCAAGTCCGTTAATATCTGCGGCACCACCTTGTCCATCTTCAGCAATACCGTCGGTCCAGTTCGCGGCATCGTCGGCAGTAAAAGTGAGGGTGTATGGCAGGTCAACCTGTGCGTAAGAAAGCAAAGCCTGGAAAAGAAAAAGGCATAGCAATAAGGGCGATAAGTAGTAATGTTTCATCATTTGGGGATTTGTGATTCATGCACAAGGTAAAAAAAACGAAGAAAATGGCTGCTGCGGAAATTACGCATTGTGTTTCGCCTGACAACTTTGGCTTTGAAATTTGGCAGGCAGAGGCAGACTGTTATCAAACAGGTTCATAAATTCTCTCTTACTATCTCCAGGAGGTCTGTTGCTTCGAATGGTTTTTTTAGATATCCCTGCGCATTGCTGTCTTTTGTGTAAGATTCTAGCCTGTTAGTTGCAGAGAAAAGGATCACGGGGATATTTGCGGTTGTTTTAGATTTTTTTAATTCTTTACAAATAACCCTTCCGTCAGATCCTGAAATAAAAATATCGAGAATGACCAGGTCGGGTTTGTACGACTTGATTTTCTCGTAAACTTCGGGCCAGTCAGAAATCGTTTCAACATCATAACCATCATTAGTGAGTATAGTTTGCACTATTTCAAGTATGGGCTGGTCATCATCGATTACTAAAATTTTAGCCATAAAGAGTGATGTAAAGACAATGATTGTGAGTATAAATAAAGTTAAGCAGTAATAATTTAGCCGGGCATTAAAAGTTTTACGGACACGTATCATTAATAAGAAATCCTCATTCTACTTAGCAGGCCGGTTTCTCCCATGTTTGCTCTTTGGCCACCTCACTATCTTCGGGCTTTATACCCGGTGGAATATTCCTGAACGTAATGGTAACTCTTGTTCCGCTTTCTATTGGTTCAAACATAGTCTTGTCCTGGGGGGTTGCCAACCTTTTGCAGGCTTTATTCCTGTTCAGCATTAGTTTTGGTAGGGCAGGCAACCCTGCGGAAGTCTGTGACAAATGTAAATGCACCCTTTAAACACAATAGTTATTTTTTAATGTAACATTGTTATAAAATCAGATTGCTATGTTCATAAAGAAAACATTCATCGGTATTTTATTACTTGCCTGCGTTAACTTTCTTTTTGCCCAAAAGAAGATAAACGTTTCATCTCCTGACAAACAACTCAGCTTTACGTTTGCTATTGCGGCTGGTCACCCCGGGTATTCGGTTACTTATAAAAATAAAAGTTTGGTAGCGGATAGTAAGCTTGGCCTCACCTTTACCGGCAATGATATTTTTGGCAACGACATTAAAGCGGGTCGTGTGGCCATCACCGATGGCATTGAAGACTACACTTTACCCGAAGGAAAAACGAGTAAAGTGCACGACGCTTACAGGGAAGCCATGATTCCCTTGCAGGAAAGTACCGGTAAGAAAAGAATAGTCAATTTAAGGGTAAGGGTATTCAATGATGGTATTGGTTTTCGTTATGAATTTCCGGAACAAAAGAATTGGCCCGATTATGTACTTACCGAGGAAAATACGAGCTTCAATCTTCTGGGCAATCCTACGGCAAGAGTGGCGTTTCTTGAAAACTTTACCACTTCTCACGAGCACCTGTACACGGTGATGCCTTTGCAGGATATTAAGAATGATACATTAATGGACATGCCGGCTCTTTTTGAATTTCCGGGCAAAATATACATAGCAGTCACGGAAGCAAATCTTTTAGATTATGCAGGCATGTCGCTTATAAAGCGAAACGGGATACTTACCAGCCAGCTTAGCCCGCTTCCCGGACAGGATGCTGTTAAAGTGAAAGCGACACTTCCGCACCATACGCCATGGCGTGTAATGATGATTAGTGATCGCGTAGGCGCATTAATTGAGTCCAATATTCTTACAGACCTTGCGGATCCATGCAAAATCACGGACCTCGGTTGGCTTAAACCAGGTAAAGCAACCTTCCATTGGTGGAACGGTGACATATCGCCAGACACTACGTGGGAGCCTGGAGAGAACTTTGATTTTGAAAAATACTACATTGATTTCTGCGCCAGGAACGGCATTGAATACCATACCGTGATCGGTTACCGGCAGGTGGCATGGTACCAAAACGATGGCGAGCAATATGCACCCGGCCCTCATACAGATGTAACGAAACCAAGACCGGGACTGGATATACAGGCGCTAAGCGATTATGCAAAAGGCAAGGGCGTAAGGCTGCGTTTCTGGGTACACTGGCAGGCGCTCTATCCAAAACTTGATACCGCTTTTGCCCTGTTTGAGAAATGGGGTATTGAAGGGATGATGGTTGACTTTATGGATCGTGATGACCAGGAGATGGTAAAGATGCAGGAAGAGATTTTGCAAAAGGCAGCAGCACATCATTTGGAAATACAGTTTCATGGAGCATTTAAACCCACAGGCCTGAGCCGCACGTATCCTAACGAATCAACCCGTGAGGGCACATTGAATTACGAGAATGATAAATGGGGCAACCTTATTACACCTGATGATGATATCAATATTCCCTTTACACGCGGACTTGCGGGTTGCACCGATTACCACCTGGGTGGTTTCAGGGCCGCACCAGCGGATAATTTTAAAGTAACCACTTTACGACCACATGTATTAGGCACTCGCTGCCACATGCTGGCAATGTATATCGTTTTAGAAAATCACATGTCCATGGTGTGCGATGAGCCGGAAGCTTATGAAGGACAGGAAGGTTTTGATCTTCTTTGCAGGCTGCCTACGGTGTGGGACGAAACGGTTGTGCCGGGTGCCGAAGTTGGGCAGTGGGTTTCCATAGCAAGAAGGAAGGGAACAGACTGGTATGTAGGCACCATTAATAACAATACCGCAAGAACAGTTACTATCCCATTTAATTTTTTGCCCGCGGGCAATTACCAGGCGGAAATCTATAAGGATGGTCCGGATGCGGTGAACCATCCCAACCTGCTGGTAAAGGAAACGAAAGAAGTGAATTTACAAAGTAAATTGACGCTTGAACTGCCTGCCGGTGGTGGAGAAGTAATAAGAATAAGCGCTGCGAAGTAAAATGTGGTGTTGTTTGATGCTCATTCCTTATTCAAAAAAATGTTGCGCAGATAGATCGTTACTTTCTTAGCGCAGCAATGTTACAGTTCCTTTTATATGCTCTGATTTGCCAGTGATGTTGTCTTTGTAAAACACTTCATAAACATACACACCAATTGGTTGCTGCTTATTCTTAAATGATCCATCCCAACCGGTTGCAGGGTCTAGCGAACTAAACATGAGCTGCCCAAACCTGTTATACAATTTCATTTCATAGTTGCTGAAAAGACATTGGTACCCCGGTTTGAAAATATCGTTTTTACCATCTTTGTCGGGCGTGAATGCGGTGGGGATATAAAATTTGCATGCACAGTTTTTTAGGCTCACCATAATGGAAGCACTGGTAACACCGCAACTGTTGGTAACCTTCACGGTAAACGTACCTGGTAGGGAAACATCAAAATTTGGAGCGCCCGAGCCATCCTGCCAGAGATAAGCCGACTGGGGATAAGATGCATTTAACAACAGGTGTTGCGTGCTGCAGATGGCTGTGTCACTGCCAAGAGAAATGACAGGCAGTGACTTGTATGTAATGCTGATTGTATCCGATGCCGAACAATTAAACTGGTTTGTAATTCTTACATTATAGGTTCCGGGTTTGCTTACGACATTATTATAAGCTGTTGAACTATCCTGCCATAAAAATGTATAGCCCGGTGCCTGCGGTGCTGCGAGTGTAATGACCTGGCCGTTGCAGAGTGAAGTATCATTGCCAATAAAAACTACCGGGGTAGGCAAGGCCGTTAGCTGTACGGTATCTGTTCCAATGCATCCATTGGCATCCTGAACGTATCCCACATAAACGCCTGAGTCAAGATTATTGAAAACATTATTGTTCTGAAAACTTATACCATCTGTACTGTATTGAAGCGGTGCTGTACCGCCGGTGGCTGTAATGTTTATAGAACCATTTGAATTGGTACATGAAGCCTGTGTTACTGCGAGGCTTGCCTTTGGTGCAGGAGTTTCTGTTATGGTAACAGCAGAATCTTTTTGTGCATTTGTGGCGTCTTTTACAGAAATGGTATAATCGCCGGCGGCAAGGCCAGTAAATGAATTGCCATCCTGGAAATTAATTCCATCAATTGAAAACTGGTAAGGTGCAGTTCCGTTAGTTGCCGATAGGCTTATGCTGCCATTTGTTTTGCTACATACTGCGTTCGTAATATTTATGTTTACCAGTAAGCAATTACCGTTTACAGTTACAGGGGCTGTAGATGTGAAGCCTGCTGCGTCTTTTATGGTAATGGTGTAGCTGCCCGCGGCAAGGCCGGTAAAAGTATTGCTGTTTTGAAAGTTGATGCCATCAATTGAAAACCTATACGGCATGCTGCCACCGGAACCGGTTGATACAATGGTACCGTTTTTCTGACTACATGTTTCATCGGCAGCTATTGCAGTGACTGTGGGGCAGCCGTTACCAATAGATTCATCAACAGAAACAGTTTCTCCATTTACATCTTTAACAGTAAGGGTATAGTTACCGGGAGCAAGGCCGGTAAAAGTATTGCTGTTTTGAAAATTAACGCCATCTAGCGAGTACGTGTAGGGTGCTGCGCCATTGGCAGCACTTGCCATCAATTGCCCATCATTGCTGCCGCAGCTTGCATCTGTAACTGTTGCAGAAATATCAATCGCACAATATTGGAATATGGTTATAGTATATACGTTAACAACTCCGGCGGCATCTTTTAAAAACACATGCTGAAAGCCTGAACCAAGGTTGTAAAAATTATTATCGTCCTGGTAATTCATGCCATCCAAAGAGTACTGGTATGGCGGCACCCCAAAGACTATCTGTGGAATCGTTATGATTCCGTTGTTATTGCAGGAATAATAGGAATAGGACAAGCCAACTCCGAAACAGGCGCTGTTGCTGCCGCTGAGAAAATTTCCATAAGTCTGGCGAATGCAACCGTTAGCGTCCCTGGCAAAAGCAAGGTACAATCCCTGGGACAGGCCTGTAAAAACGTTACTGCTTTGATAATTGGAATTGTCAAGGCTATAGGAATAAGGTGGAGTGCCGCCACTTGCTGATAAGGTAAGTCCGCCATCGAAGGTTGCACAACCAGATGGATTCATGTAGGCACTTATCGATACGGAAGGGGGCGCAAATGTATTGGATAAGTCTATAACTGTTGATGCAGTCTGTCCATTAGCATCTGTTATGGTGAACTGGTAAGATCCTGCGGTGAGATTTTGAAAATTGCCCGTATTTTGGGTGAATGTTGATCCCGCGATTGTGGCTGAAAACAAGTAAGGAGCAATGCCTCCTGCAGCGGTGATTGCGATACTTCCGTTGGAATAACCACAGGTGGTTGGCGTTGTTTGTATGGTGAGTGTGATGATGCCTTCAATGGAATATTTTTTTGCGGGCTCACTTTGATTGCCTGCAAAAGGAGCATACATTTTTGCGGCCCGTTTATCAATCGTCCCGTTACTCCCAGGAGAACTTTGCCAGCCGTTTGCAGATTGAAATGCGGTATCGTGATGGCCCGGCAAATGCAGGTAGATGGTTGTTTGTAAAGGAAAGTTTTTGTGGGTAGCGGATTTTTGCTGCGCGGTTACCGTAGCTGTAACAGATAGCAATATCCATATCACAATATGTGAGGTAATGTAAGCTAAACAATCGTTGCCGGCCCTTCTCAACATAAGTAACAGTTAGGCTGTAAAAGTATTGATTAGCTATCAGCGGGCAAACTGTAAAACGGGTTATTTATCTGTGAATTACTGTGGAACTTTTTTAAGGCAGCATTAGAAAAGGAATCGTCAACACAGTATTTGATATGCTGGTGCATCCGCAAATTATTATTCATATCCCCTTTCTCAACATATCCGCATATTCATTTGGCAGCGGGCTTTCTTCCACGGCTTTTGCTGCTTTTTCCACGTCATAATCAAACCGTATAAAGTCAACCTTTACTGCATCTTTATTTGTGATTAAACTTTCTTCTGTGATAGTTACAATTACATAACAGCCTTTTGGATTGTTGTCTTTTGGCTTGCCCACTGAGCCAATGTTAATAGCATGACGATAGCGTGTGTTTTCATCTTTGGCCGTTGGTAATATCCTGTGATATGGTTTGTGCGTATGCCCAAAACACATGATGTCTGCATCAGCACCTTCCATTATTCTTAATAAACTTTTTTCATCCCTGTCTTCAAATAAATATTCGTTTATCTTTCTCGGGCTGCCATGAACTAACAGCAAATTAAGCTTGTCATTATTCAACTGAAATTCCATTTTAATGTGCGCAGGTAATGTTCTTAAATAATTTCTTTCTTCCGGCTTTACAATGGAGTTGGTAAAGGAAATCGAAATTTTACCCATTTCCTTTTCTGGTTCTGTTTTATAGGCACAACCGCAATCGTCACTCAGCAAGCCAATACCCTGGTCGTAATTACCGGCAATGGTTGGAATACCTCTTTTGCGGATTTCATTAATTACTTCATTTGGCCAAATGTTATATCCCACGAGGTCGCCAAGGCAATAAATGGCATCGGGTCTTTGTTCATCTATGTTTTTTAAACAGGCTTCCAGGGCAGGAAGATTTGCATGTATATCGCTAAAGAGTGCGATTCTCATTGGGATAAAATTTATGCTTTTTGAGAAGGTGCCATAAATATTTCGCTGTTAGTGGAAACTACTATTTACAATTAAGATACTATCGTCGACAAATGCTTTCTCATTGCAGTGGCACTTACAGGACATACATGGCTAAACTCTATAGATGCTTTTACTTCATTGGGAACTTCGTGCCTGGTTATTACATCATATCCTTTTTTTTCAAAATATTTTTCGGCAGTTTCTGTTAGAAGAAACATCAAACTAATACCAGACGACGCTGCAGTTTCTTCAATTGCCTTTACAAGTGCTTTCGCAATTTTTTTGTTCCTGTAATCCGGGTGAACTACCATCGATCTGAGTAAACCATAGTGGTCATATCGCTCTATGCCAATCAATCCAATTACTCTTCCATCCTCAATTGCAGTATAAAAATCACAGAGCAAGGAAGGCAAGTCTTCTGATGGCAGTTTTTGTGATTGTAGTAAACCAATTATTTCACCACGTCTTTCATCCGTGGCTTTTTCAATGTGCATGAAACTAATTTTAGTTACAACAATTGCTGTCACAGCAAGCTTTTTCAGCCAATGGCTTTTCTGCATATACGGTTATGCTCCTGATGCCCGTACCCGATTGTTTAAATGCCGCCATTTGCTCTGCTGATAAATAGTTACTCAAAATGTCATCGGGAACGATGATAGCTTTATCCTTTTGAACGGTGATTTTTTTAAAACCGTTTGCTTCAATCAAATCTAAATATGCCTGCTTCTGAATAGCGCCTGCAACGCAACCAGCATACATTTCCGCCGCATTTTTTATTTGGTTTGGCAATTCTCCTTCCAGCACAATGTCGGAAATTGAGAAATGCCCGCCCGGCTTTAGCACCCTGTATATTTCCTTAACTACAGCATCTTTATTTGGCACCAGGTTCAATACGCAATTACTGACTATTACATCCGCAGTGTTTTCAGTAACCGGCATTTTTTCTATATCTCCCTGCCTGAACTCCACATTATTAAATCCCCTTACTTCTGCATTTTGCCTTGCCCTGCCGATCATTGCCGGTGTAAAGTCAATACCAATAACTTTTCCCGTTTCACCTGTTTCGTGCCTGGCGATAAATGCATCGTTACCTGCACCACTGCCCAGGTCGATGACCACATCTCCTTGCTTAATTTTTGCAAATTGCGTAGGAAGGCCACATCCTAATCCCAAGTCTGCATCAGGATTATAACCTTGAAGGGTTGTATAATCATCCGCCATAATGTTATACACCTCGGTGCTGCAACCACCAGCGCCACAGCATGATGCCGCATTGGTGTCTTTATCCTGTAAAGCAATTTCAGCATATTTCTGCCTTACCATTTCTTTTACGTTGTCCTGAGTTTCCATTGAATTTATATTTTAAGTTATCGAAATATTACGATGATTATTTTCAAAAAAAAGGTCAGCAACAATTACTGCCACCCTTATATGTTTCAAACATTTGATTTAATACAGCCTGTGCAACTTTCCATTCTTTCGCATCTATGCAGTAGCAAACCTTAGCGCCGTCTATTTCCCCGGTTATCAACCCAGCCTCTTTCAATTCCTTTAGGTGTTGCGAAACCGTGCTCTGGGAGAGCGGTAATTCATCCACTATATCCCCGCATACACAGGTTTGCCGTTTTGCCAGTAAATTTAAAATAGCAATTCTTGCAGGATGGGCTAAAGCCTTTGCAACTTTTGCAAGCTTATTTTCCTTTACACTAAACTCATATGATTTTGTTGCTCCCATTCTAAACGCAATATTACGATAAGTTTTGAAATCAAAAAAAATTATTTTGAAATTAGTCGCGCACTTTACACCGCTAAAGTGAAACTGATGATAAAAGCAAGCGCTTTTTGGAAAATCAATTTTAAGTAATCAATTTTGGAAATCATACCATTGCTTCATCGGCCGCCCGTTTTACAATAGCGAGATCATTAACGCCCTGAAAGCCGCTAAACCCACAGGAGATAAGGGTTTCAGTATCCAGTTGAATGGGCTGGCCACCCTCCCAGCCCATAAGATCGGGCAGTTCTATACCAAAATCTGCATAATTCAGCTTGTCGGTAAATACAAGCCTTTCGTATTCGCCGGTTTTGTAACCGGTTATCCATACCTGTGAGGCTTTGCGATACGCGACATCATAAAAGCTGCGGCCTCTTACTTTATCGTCGCCCCATATTTTTCCGTAAATATTTCCGGCATCATCTATAACGCATACAGCCGTATTCCCTGAAGAAATATTCCAGTCGGCATCACTGCTTTTATAATTTGGTATTTGAGCAGTGATGCTTTCAAACATTTTGTTGATTACTTGCTGCAGTCTTTCGGGAGTCATTGGTTGAAATTATTTTATGTGAAGGCGTTATGCAAATTGTATGTGAGCCTTAAAACTATAAATAATCAATGATATGGACCGCGATAAAATTTATTGAAATGGTACCCCCCAGGCGAAAGTATCGTTAGTCAATACTGTAGCATACAGTAAAATGTAACCCGGGCAAAATGAATAAAGAAATTTTTACTTTTCAAACATCAATTCATCCACTTTAGCTCCATGCTCATTAACAACCATCTTAACAGGATTGCCTGTTGCGTCTTTAATAAATTCAAATGTGAGGTCGCGTTCTTTGGTAAAAAATAAAGTATCACTTAGCGGATAAAGCACGAACCTGTTATTGCCGCCCTGCAGTATGAGGACGTCGCTTTCTATTGCAATATTCATGGTACCCGATTGCGCACTTTTGTAAGTACCTGCAAGGGTTTCGAGTTGCTTTGCAGGTAATTCAATTTCTTTCCTTGTGTTTTTGTATTCTGCCGGGTGATGATTATAACTAAGTATGCGGGTCATTTTCCACTCTCCGTTTTTTAGCTGCCATAAATGTGTAAAGTTGGCCTGGCCATCGAGGTATTCGGATTTGCCGCTTGCCGTTACATAAAATACATGCTCACCCGAAATAACGGCTCCATATATTTCATTATTATTTTTCATAGGATACACCTTCACGGAGCCTGCCACTACCTCCCGCCTCAGCCGGTAGCCATTGCCCCCGCATAAATTTTTCCTGATAGATTCAATAAGTGCTGACGCGCCTGTAGTGATGCCTGCTTTATCGTGATAGAATTCGACATCATTTGTTATAAAGTTTTTGAACTGCGCAGTATCACATGTATTGTATGCCTTCCAGAAGGCGCTGTCGAGATGCAAAATGGTTGCCGGTACATCCTGTCCGGGTTGCGCATTTGTCTTTATTCCGAAGGCAATAAATATTAAAATAAGCGAAGCAGAGCATACTATTTTCATAAGTTATGTTTAATGTGTTAATACTTTCTTTATTCCCTGGCACATTGATTTTATTTCATCATAGCTCTCATAGGAATTCGCATCCTTATCAAGTTTTATTTCAAGGTAACCTGGGTATTTTTTTATGTAAAATTTTGTATGATCATCAAGACCGATCGTGCCGTCAATACGGGAGTTTGTAAATGACATATGACTTCGGCTGCCCACCCGGTCGTCCATGTATCTTTCAACTTTTCTTACGTTGCTTTTACTGAAATAGGCTTTCATGGAATAGTAATCTTCTGTCTCTTTATAGCTGATACTCGTATCATGATCGTTGTGCATGCAGGAACCGGCGAAGGCAATACAGGCAAAAGCGTAAAGAAGTAAAGCGGGTAACTTTTTCATTGTAATTGTTTTAGTGTAAATAAATGACTTCCTGAAACCGGGCTGGCGCCGGTTCAATAATTTTTCAGTTGAAGTTGCCTTGAATAAAAAAGCCAGTGAAGTTGAACTACAAAAATAATAATGAAAACCAAATCTTATTTTTGTTTATGTGAATGGCAATATCCGGCCCGTAAGCGGAACAGAAAAGTTATAGAATCCATTTATCGCGGGAAGATTAAAAAATTATCTTTATCATATGATTGATAAAAATCAAATCGTGGAGAAATTACAACTGGCTAAATCCTCTCTTCAAAAAAGATATGGATTTAAGTCTCTTGCCCTATTTGGCTCCCATAGCTCCGATACCCCGACAGAAGACGGTGAAGCTATTGAGGTAATGGTAGAATTTTCTGACCAGGTTGGTATGCGTATCATTGACCTTGAGGACGAGCTGGAAAAGATACTGGATCACAAAGTGGACCTTGTATCTCGTAAATCTTTAAATCCAAAATATTTTAAGACACTCAGACCGGATATGATTTACATCTAAACCGGAAATTATTCCGATAAGCCTTCTATAATTTGTTATAGAGTGCAGGAAGGATTACCTTTTTCATAATAAAGTTTTTTGATTAAGCTCTAAGCTAAAAACTCTTTTACTTTTTTTATAGCTTTCTAATAAAATTTTTCATGCGGCATATTAATGCACTTGCCATATCACCACTTCAAACAAAACAAATTTATAAATAAACTGGAAAAAGAAGCCGTATAAAATAATGAAGGCAATAGTTAGCAAGGCGGCTTGTAAACCTTTGAATCCATAAAATCTCCGGATCGCCCGGTAAGTATATAATAATATAAGAGGCACCAAAAACAGTCCCAAAAAAGTTTCAATTAGTCCATCATTTACCGTGGCGAAGAAATGTACCAGCAGATAAATTAATTTTATAAATAAAGACAAAATAAAAAAAGCAAGTAGAATAAAACTGGTATTAATTTCAGTGGCCAGGATAACCTGGTCGAAAAACAAGCGGTGTTTTTTAAAGGTGAATATTTGCAGTATTAGTGCAGAAGCCGGAATGAGTATGAGTAAAAGAAACTTGGACGCTTTTTCGGACTTTTGGTGAAAAATATCTGATGCCTGCTGAATTGTAAGCCCGGTATGCTGTAATACATGTTCTAATTTTTTGGTTGCATAGCCGCCATAAAAGGGATTAACGAGATGGTATGATAATCTTTGGTTAAGCCCTTCGGCGAGCGGAAATAATAAATACAGCACAATCACCAAAAGGAAAAAAGATATTGGCTTAAAATATCTTTTTCTTATGCCATTGCAATAGTCTGTTGCCAGTTTACCGGGAACAGTTAATGCCTTCAAAGTATTAAAAAAACTCCCTTCAAAATGGGTGATGAAATGAGCGCCTTCTTCCACGAGGTGAAGCATAGTGCTGTCGTGCCGTGTGTAAACTTTTTCACCGCACTGGTTGCAATAGTTGCCCTCAAATATATGCCCGCAGTTCTTACAGGTTACTGGTACACCGCCGGATGAATTCATAAGTTATAAATCTAAGAGAATTTCAAGAAAAAGGAGGCAAAGAAATAAAATAAATTCCTGCATGGTTTATCCAACAAATATTATTCACTGCTGTATTAATACCACATTTCAAATTTTAATGATGATGATTGTTTCATATCTTCAAATTCCATTTTAAAACCCTACATGCAAAAAACATTTTTAATTTTTACCTGCTTCATTTTTATTGGACACGCAAATGCGCAGCAAAAATCCGGAAAGAAAAAAGCTACTGAGCCCCCGCTGACCGTATCATCACCTGAAGTCATAGATTCATCTTATAGAAATTTAAAATGGCGAAACATTGGGCCATTCCGGGGTGGCCGCTCGGTAGCGGCCACTGGTGTGGTGGATGATCCGCTCGTATATTATATGGGTACCACTGGCGGCGGTGTATGGAAAACCACCGATGCCGGTAACACCTGGCAAAACATTTCGGATGGCTTTTTTAAAACAGGTTCCGTAGGCGCCGTAGCTGTATGCGAAACCGACCCCAATGTGGTTTATGTTGGGATGGGCGAACATGCAGTACGTGGAGTAATGGCTTCGTATGGTGATGGTGTATATAAATCAACTGATGCCGGTAAAACCTGGAGTAAAATGGGGCTCGATCTCACCCGCCACATTGCATCGATCTGCATCCAGCCTGGCAATCCCGAGATTGTATACGTTGCAGCGCAGGGTGCGTTGTATGGCCCAACTGAAGAGCGCGGCGTTTATAAGTCTGTTGATGGCGGTAGTACCTGGAAAAAAGTTTTGTATGTGGATGAGCATACGGGTTGCGCAGACCTGAGTATGGATATGACAAATCCGAGAATTTTATACGCTGCAATGTGGGACCACCAACGCACGCCCTGGGAAATAAGAAGCGGTGGCAAAGGAAGCGGCATGTATAAATCAACCGATGCCGGTGAAACATGGAAAAAAATTGAGAAGGGATTACCCAAGGAAAAAGGTAAGATGGCCATTGGTGTTTCCCGCTCTAATCCTGAAAAATTGTATGCGATAGTAGAAGGTGATACACAGAAAGAAGAGGGAGGATTATTTGCCAGCAATGATGCCGGCAAGAGCTGGGATCGTGTGAGCAAAGATCACCGGCTGGTACAAAGAGCCTGGTACTACATTGAACTTACGGTAGATCCGCAAAACGAAAACACCGTTTATGTTTTCAATTCTCCCGGATTGCAATCCATTGATGGAGGCAAAACATGGAGCAGCATTCATGGCACACATGGAGACTATCACCAGATGTGGATCAACCCCAAAAATGATAAGAATATGATTATTTCCAATGATGGAGGTGCGGCAATAAGCTTTAATGCCGGCGCCACATGGACAACTGAAAATAACCAGCCAACGGGCCAGTTTTACCGGGTAATTGCCGACAATCGTTTTCCTTATTATGTATATGGTGGCCAGCAGGACGACGGCTCCGTAATGATCGCGAGCCGAAACCTGGCAGGTGGCAGTATTGGAGACCGCAACTGGACTTTTTCTGCCGGAAGTGAAAGTGCTTTTATTGCTTTTGACCCGGATAATCCACGGTATGTAATGGGCGGAAGTTACCAGGGTACTATTGAATATCTCGATCAGCAAAACCAGGAAACAAAACCCGTAATGGTGGCGCCGATACAGTACCAGTCAGTACAGCCAAAAGATATGAAATACCGTTTCAACTGGAATGCGCCTGTTGTAAATTCTCCCAACGATCGCAATATTTTTTATCATGCGGGAAATGTTTTATTACGCACCGCCAACAAAGGAATTAACTGGGAGGTCATTTCGCCTGACCTTACCCGTCATGATACGGCTAAGATGGGCCAAAGTGGTGTGCCTTACACCAATGAAGGAGCAGGAGGTGAAAATTATGCAACCATCGCCTACGTAAAAGAATCATCCCTTGAGAAAGGTGTAATATGGACTGGCAGTGATGATGGTCTCGTGTACCTTACCCGCGATAATGGAAAAACATGGAATAATGTGACACCAGCAGGCCTCCGTGAATGCCTGGTAAATTGTATTGAAATTTCTCCGTTTGATAAAGCAACAGCTTACATTGCTACCACACGCTACAAGTTTAATGACCTGGCTCCCGCAATTTATAAGACTAGCAATTATGGAAAAACATGGACCAATATAAGCGACGGCATTCCTTATGGGGCATTCACGCGATGCGTACGTGAAGATGATGTGCAAAAGGATCTTTTATATGCAGGTACAGAAACGGGATTTTATATTTCTTACAATGGTGGCAAAACGTGGAAACACCAGCAATTGAATTTACCGGTAACACCCATTACCGATCTCGAGGTACACAAAGGAAATCTTATTGCAGCCACTATGGGCAGGGCTTTCTGGATACTGGATGATATCAATGTCTTCAGGGAATTCAGCAGCGGCGACAGCACTAAAAAATTTGAAATATTAAAGCCCTCGGATGCCTACCGTGTTTCCGGGAGCAGCGCTCTTGATGCCACACCAGATGATGATGATGAGGCGCCA
>JBBSBD010000105.1:0-19911 GCA_038251675.1 Chitinophagales bacterium
AAGCAAACCCACCAGTTGGTTTATTGAAAAAGCAAATTGGCTTTTTGAGCTGCTGATTTAATGAACATTTACTAGTGTTAAGTTAATCGTGAGTTGTCAGTGGTGACTTGTGAGTGTTGATGCAGGGCATAGTATTTTACTTACAACTCACCATTCACCATTCACCATTCTCCGATATATTATTCTCAACATAGCACTAATTACCCGCTTATCATTTTCAAGAACTCTTCCTTCTTGCGCCGTGAAATATCGATAAGAGTTCCATCCTGCAGCATTACGTGGCCACCCTTACTTCGCATATATTTTTTTATGTAATTGAGATTTATCAGGTGTGAATTGTGTATGCGGTAAAAATTGTATGGCACAAGCATTTCCTCAAAATCCTTTAAAATTTTTGATACCATTAAACTTTTATTTTCCGGGAGATAAATTTTACTGTAGTTGGATTTTGATTCTATGTGAAGGATATTCTTTATAGGAATAAATTCAATCCCTTCCGATGTTGAAATCGCAATTTTATCCTCCTGGCTTTTATTATCACTTAGTGATTTTTTTAGAATATCTATTTTTTCTTTTGTTTGTATGTCATGTGTTTTTTTTAATCGCTCAATTGCTTTTTGCAAGTCTTCAATGCCAATTGGTTTTACAAGGTAATCGAAAGCGCTTATGCGTATTGCATCTATGGAATAGTGATTGTAGGCCGTAGTAAATATGATTTCAAAATCATATTCGCCTATCTCTTCAAGCATTCTAAAGCCACTCATTCTCGGCATTTCGATGTCAAGAAAAACAACATCGGGATTGTATTGCCGGATTAGTAACAAACCATCTTCGGGTTTTTGGGACACCGCTATCACATTTACATCAGGGCAAAATCCTTCAAGCTTTTGTTGAAGATTTTGCAGGCTGTTAAATTCATCATCGATGAGTATTGCTCTTATCTTTTCCATTTTAAGTCGCTTTTATTTTTACTTCAACCCTTGTGCCAACCGGGTTGCTATTACCATCTGCCAGGTCGAAGATTTTTACATAGCCGTTTGCGTTGTGTTCCTGGTTATATAATTGAATTCGATCCTCAGTTATTTTTAGTCCGACGCTTTTATGTCGCAGCTTGTTAAGCTTATTGTATTCTGCCGCCTGGGTTCTGCCTATTCCATTGTCCTTAATTATATATTTTATATAGTCATCCTCAAGCGAGGCAGAAACAATTAATTTCAAATCATTCCTGTCGCTATGCGCCATTCCATGCACAATAGCATTTTCAACGTACGGCTGTATTAATAATGATGGAACATAATAGTCTCCTCTCAGGAGGTCGGGGTCGATATTTTCCTCGTAACAAAACTTATTGTGAAACCGCATTTGCTCCAGGTCAATATATAATTTTAGTGCTTCAAGGTCTAGTAATACCGTGGTTAGTTCATTACGGCTGCTCTCCAGTATTGTTCTTATGAGTAGTGCGAACTTGTGCATATAATCGCTGGCTTTTCTTTTCTCGTTCTGCATCATAAAATTTTCAATGCTGTTAAGGCTGTTGAAAATAAAGTGAGGGTTCATTTGCGCACGGAGCGATTGGATTTGGGACTCAGCAATTTTTTGTTTGAAAAGAAATTCAGCTCTTTTCTTTTTGGATTGAAATGATTTGTTGATAAAAAATGCGATGATAATTGTGAGAAACAAAAGAATAAAAACTGCAAGCAGTAAAGCATTTTTAAAAACGATCTGTCGTTTCTGCAAATCAGCTAATTCTAACAAATGTCCGTTCTCAATTTCCTTCCGCTTTATCAGCCATTCAGATTCGTTGAGCAAAACATTTCGCCTGTTATTTTCTGAAAACAGGGAATCGGCAGCAGTTCGGTAAATATGATAAAAATATAATGATGAATCCTTATCTTTTTTCTGTTCATACACCAGCGACATTTGCTCAGCCGCTTTTGAAATCCCTTCACTGTATTCGGTTCTCCATGCTATGTTCAGCGCACTGTCGAGCAAAACCAAACGCCGATCAGGAGATAGTTTTTTCAAATATTGGGCTTCGGCAAGATAGACCTGGTATTTATTTCTTAAATCATTTTGCACCATGGCCTGGTTCATAGCTTTGTTGAAATAGAATAGTGCAGAATCTATCCTGTTTTCAGTTGCGTTTATCTTACCAAACCCCACATAATATTGTGATAGAATATAATTCTCATTGGCCAGTATTGCATAAGGCATGCCTTTTTCCAGATTATTTTTTGCATTCTTATATAGCTTTTCTTCAAGATCGCATTCCTGCAACAATTCATAATTAATTGCCACACCCCGCCATGCTTCGAGCTGCTTATTTATTTCGATGGCATCGTACGTATATTCCCGGCATTTCTTATAATTCTTTAACGTCTTAAAATTGTCGCCGATATTATTAAGAGAAACCGCTTTCACTCTTTGCGCACCGGATACTTCAGCATAGTCAATTGCTTTGAAGTATGCATTATTACTTGCTATAAGATCGCCGGAATTGTAATGTAATATTCCAAGATTAATTTGTGCAAGGGCTTTGCCGAAATTGAAATTAAGGCTGTCGCTCAACCGCGAAACTTTTTCATAATAGTTGTAGGCACCATTAACATCTTTCTCGCTAAGCCTGTAGCTTATCCGGTGGAGGGTTTGAATATATTGCGAATCAATCGTAGGATTTTCATTGATCCAGTTGAGAAGGCTGTCAACTACTTTACCCTGGCCATAGGTATGGCTTATAATACAAAACGTGAGTGAGAAAAGACAAACCTGTTTCCTCATAAGTAATTTGAAAATCAAATAATTTATTGCTGATATACACTTAAAACTAAAAAATAAATGAACAATAAAGAACACTCATCACGTAAGTATGGATGCTTATGGCTTGTTAATGAATAAGTGGCAATTCCTTGAGGATTAACGGCCATTTCAGGCAGATAGATGGAAAACTATTTCTAAAGGCTAAGCCGCATCACAAAATCGTTCATAAAATAACCTTTGCCTATGTCAATATCCTCCTGTGCAATAATTTCAAAGCCGGATTTTTCATAGAAGTACCGGGCATTGTTTTGCCGGTTCACATGCAATTCCAGTGATGTGCCACCGGCTGATTTCACTGAATTGATTATATAGGCTAACAATAATTTCCCTGTTCCGGCACCCTGTTTTTGTGGAGATACGTAGATTTTATGAAGCCGGTAGGCTGCACCATTCTCTTCCTTTTGCGAAAACGAAGCAAACCCCACCGCATTATCATTATCAAGTACAATTAAAAAGTTGTGTCTTAACTCAACCAGTTGATGCTTAAGTGAAGCCAGGGAATAAATTAATTCCAGCATGTATTCGAGATGATCGGGTGATAAAATTTCACTGTAGGCAAGCGGCCATATTTTGTGTGCGAGAATATGTACAGCCTGCATATCCTGCTCAGTCGCAGTTTTTATAGATATCATTTATTTAATAGTGATCTTCAGATCAGGGGAGAAAAATTTTCTCCCCTCCTTATCTTTTACAACGATGTCAAAAAAATACATTTCTTCTCCTTTTTGAAACCCGTTTTGAATATTATCAATCCATACTTTTGGAAGGGGAGTAGCCGTAAATACATCAGCTACAGTTGTAAAGGTCACTTGCGAACGGCCTGTTTCTTCATCCTCAATTACACCTTTTCTTTTGTATAAAAAATGATAAGACGCTATCGGATAAACATTGTTTTGTGCATCAGATATTTTTAAAGGCAGGGCAATTAATTGGTTCGCTTCATCGCTTGTAACAGTCGCCCCATTGGTATTCACACCTAAATAAGATTTTACAACAGGTGGCTTGAATTTAGCAATCTTGGTAATAACCGGTTTCTGTGGTGATTGCTGGGCAAAGCAAAGAAGGCCTGTAAAAAAACAAATGGTAAAAATGAGAAACTGCTTAAGGTATATTTTCATAAATAGATTTTATCTGCCTTTAACACGATTCTGGTTAGTTTATTGCTAAAAGGCTTTGCTCGATCATAGTTATCTTTTCCTGTGCATCCGATTTCTTTTTTCTTTCCAATTCAATAACCTCGGGTTTTGCGTTCTGTACAAATTTATCATTACTTAATTTTTTATCTACTGTATTTAGGAAACCTTTAAGATAATCAAGGTCTTTAAGCAATTTCTCTTTTTGAGATTTTATATCAATTTCAATATTGGTTTCAATAAATAATTTTTCTTTTCCTACAACGATTGTTATTGCTCCATCCGCAGGAGTTGTATTGAATTTTATAGACTCAGCATTTATTTGTTTACTCAAAATCTGTAGCAGAGAATCATAAGCGGAAACTTCCGTGGTTTCAATGTAAAGCCTCAATGTCTCTTTAGGTTTAATATTATTTTTATTTCTCGCATCACGGATGGAAGTGATAATATCTTTAAGCTTACTTCCAAGTTGCAGCATTTCTTCATTTGGCAAAGGTGTTTCTTCAAATTGTTTTACAATAAGGTCGTCATCCCTGTCTTTTAATTGGTGATATATTTCCTCGGTAATGAATGGCATATAAGGATGAAGTATCTGCAAAATTTCTTCAAAAAAATAAACGGCAGCATCGTAAACTTTGTTGCTGATAGATTTGCCGTATTCAGGCTTGATCCATTCCAGGAACCAACTGCAATAATCATCCCATATCAATGAATAAATTGTTTTTAAGCCTTCGCTCAACCGGAATTCTTTCATTAGCTTTTCTACTTCAAGTTGCACCTCATTAAGCCTGTTTTGAAACCAGGCTATCGCAAAATTCCCTGTTGTTGTTCCTGATTTGATATTTGCTCTGCTCGTCTCCTCGTGCGAATGCCTGTTCTCATCCTGCCCCGTTTTTGCCGCCCACATTTTTATGAGCTTTAAAGCATTCCACAGTTTGTTGTTAAAGTGTTTGCCTTGTTCAAGGCTGCCTTCATCAAATAAAAGATCGTTACCGGCAGGCGAGGAGATCATTATTCCAAAGCGGACCGCATCTGCACCATATTCCTTAATCAGCTCCAAAAGATCGGGACTATTGCCGAGCTGCTTACTCATTTTTCTACCCATTTTATCGCGAACCATCCCTGTAAAATAAACATCATTGAAAGGTTTTTCTTGCATGTATTCCATACTTGACATTATCATTCGGGCGACCCAAAAGAAAATAATGTCCTGTCCGGTTACCAATACAGAGGTCGGGTAATAATATTTGATATCAGCATTGCCCGGCGATGTGATCCCATTGAAAACTTCTATGGGCCATAGCCATGCTGAAAACCAGGTATCGAAAACATCTTCATCCTGCTTTAATTGCGTGTTGCCTGTTGAGTATTGATCATTGAATAATTTTTGCGCTTCTACCTCGCTTTCGGCTACAACAAATTTCCCCTCTTCATCGTACCATGCTGGGATTTGTTGCCCCCACCATAGCTGCCTGCTAATGCACCAATCCTTTACATTTTCGAGCCAGTATTTATAAGTGGCGTTGAACTTGTCGCCAGGATGGATAGAGATATTCCCTGATGTAACGGCTTTCAGCGCTGGCAGTGCAAGTTCTTTCATCCTAAGAAACCATTGCGTAGATATTTTAGGCTCTACTATTACGTTAGTTCGTTGGCTATAGCCAATTCTTGTGGTATATTCTTCCTCTTTCACCAGTAGCCCTTTTTTCCTTAGCTCTTCAACAATTTTTTTGCGCACAGCAAACCGCTCTTCACCTACATATATCCGGGCAGCTTCGCTCATGGTGCCATCTGAGTTTAAAGTATCTACCACCGGCAGGTTATGTTTTAAACCGATGTTATAATCATTAATATCATGTGCCGGTGTAATTTTTAAAACACCCGTTCCAAAATCTTTATCAACATAATCATCAAAAATTACAGGCACCGCTTTATTTATCAATGGCACCAAAACACTTTGACCATTTAAATACGCGTATCGCTCATCACCGGGATTTGCGCACACTGCGGTATCGCCCATAATTGTTTCGGGGCGTTGGGTGGCAATTACGATGTGGTTAACTGCACCTGGTGCATTTGGGCTACCATTTGAAGATGCAATCTCATATTTTATGTAATACAATTTTCCTGTTACATCCTTATGTTCTACCTCCTCATCACTTAATGCGGTTTTGGCTGCCGGGTCCCAATTTATCATTCTGGCCCCGCGATAAACGAGTCCTTTATTGTACAAATCAATGAATACTTTTACTACAGCTTTATAGTAATGATCGTCCATTGTAAAAGTGGTGCGGCTCCAGTCGACACTACAACCCAATTTTGCAATCTGGCTGTAAATAATATTTCCATACTTTTCCTTCCATTCAAATGCGTATTTCAAAAATTCTTCTCTCGAAAGATTATTTTTATCAATACCCTTTTCATGCTTCAGCATATCAACAACTTTTGCTTCAGTTGCAATAGATGCGTGATCGCTTCCCGGTACCCAACATGTATTAAAGCCACTCATTCTGGCCTTCCTGATAAGAATATCCTGTACCGTCTCATTCAAGGTATGCCCCATGTGTAATACGCCTGTTACGTTTGGTGGTGGTATTACAACCGTATAAGCAGGTCTTTCATCCGGCTTGCTTATAAAATAGTTTTTTTCAAGCCAGTGTTTGTACCATTTATCTTCCGTATTCGCGGGTATATAATTTTTGCTTAACTCCATAAATTTTCCTAAAATGTGTATTGCTGCAAATGTAATTAAAACAGCAGCTACTATTTTACGAAGAAGTTTTAAGTTTACATTCTAAACAAACTTTTTGGAATACGCTATAGTCGATATTGAAACTACAGGGGGTTATGCCGCTTCAAACGGGATAACTGAGATTGCCGTGTTCATCACCGATGGCAAGAATATCTTAAAGCAATATGCAACTTTATTAAACCCCGTTTACACAATCCCGAGGTACGTGGAGGCACTTACCGGTATTACAAATGAAATGGTGGAATTTGAAAAGCCATTCAGCAGCATCGCTGACGAGCTTTATGAACTTCTTGCAGACAGGGTTTTCGTTGCGCACAATGTAAATTTTGATTATTCATTTGTAAAACATCATTTGGCGAAATCCGGTTATGATCTTAATTGCCGGAAGCTATGTACAGTAAGGCTTGGCAGGCAAATTCTTCCCGGATTGCAAGGCTATGGCCTTGGAAAAATCTGCAAGCACCTGGGGATAGATATTGAAGCAAGGCATAGGGCAAGTGGCGATGCCCATGCAACCGTGCGGCTTTTCCATCACCTGCTGGCGTACGACACTAACGGACATGTTCAGGCGATGCTAAAAGTGAAAAGTAAAGAGCAATCACTTCCGCCTAATATTCCTGCTTCTATAGTAAAACAAATACCGGGTGATCCTGGTGTCTATTATTTTCATGATAAAAAAGGAAAGATTATTTACGTAGGTAAAGCAAAGAGCCTTAATAAGCGGGTGAGCAGCCATTTTACCAACAATAAAACGACAAGGCAAAAACAAGAATTTTTAAAGAAAATTTATAATATCAGTTACCAGGCTACGGCAACGGAATTGATGGCCTTCATTCTTGAAAGTATCGAAATAAAAAAACTGTGGCCCGAGCAAAACCGGAGTCAAAAACGGTTTGAACAATCTTATGGATTATATACTTTTGAAGACAGGAAAGGTTACCAGAGATTGTGCATCGAGAAAAAGAAGAAGAACATTAAGCCGCTGTATACTTTTAACCTGCTTACAGAAGGACATACTTTATTAAACAAGCTTATGTTGCAGTTTGAGCTTTGCCCCAAATTATGTTTTCTCCAGGCTGAACAAGTGCAATGCCAAATGCTTTTGGACAAGAAATGTAAGGGAGCTTGTGAGCAAAAAGAGCATTCAAAAAGATACAACAGCAGGGTAGATGCCTGCATACAGTATCTTAATAATGAACTACCAAGCTTTGCATTGGTAGATTCAGGATTAAAAAAGGAAGAGCAAAGTTGTATCCTTATCGAAAAAGGCAGGTTTTTCGGGATGGGCTATTTGCCTTCAGACATGACATTTCAAACGATAGAAGATTTAAAATCTCAGCTCACTCCACATGCTGAAAACGATTATATTCGTGGCCTTGTGTTCCAGCATATAAGCAGGTATCCGCATAAAAAAATCTCTTTGTCAAATTAATTTACCAAGAGTTTCAATAAATTTTTTTCGTGGTATGAATTCAGCCCCGAGGCTTTCCAGGTGCGGTGTGTAAACCTGGCAATCAATTATTTCAATGCCCTTTTTTTTTGCTTCGCTCACATAATTAATAAAGGCAAATTTGCTGGCATTACTTTCATTCGCAAACATGCTTTCGCCAAAAAAAATTTTACCCATCTCTACTCCGTATAATCCACCCACTAACTTATCGTCCCGCCATGCTTCTGCGCTATGTGCAAGGCCTTTTTCGAAAAGCATCGTATACGCATTTTCTATTTCATCGCTGATCCATGTTTCACCCTCACCTCTTCCTTTTGAGATGCGGCAATTTCTGATAACATCTGCAAAAGCCTTATCAATTGAGAAAGTGAATTTCCGGCTGTTAAGAATTGTTTTCATGCTGCGACTCACTTTCAGGTTTTCCGGGTACAAAACAAATCTTGGATCGGGGCAATACCAGCATACAGGTTCATCTGCATTGTTCCAGGGAAATATTCCTTTTTGATAAGCATCAGTAAGCCGTTCTAACGACAGACTGCCGCCAACAGCAAGAAGACCATCTTCATGTGCCAGTTCAACTGATGGAAAATCGCTATGATCACCTGCAATAAAAAAAGGCATCAAAATTTATTGTAATGTATACGGGTAAAAAAAGGATGGGATTAAAAAAAAGTTGTTAAAAAATATATTCCATAACTATCGTTCTGAAAGTTGTTCGACGGTTGCACCAATACCTCTATCGGTAATATTATCGCACATCGGCTTTAAGAATTCGTATGAACCTTCTTTTACAGAATATTTTCCCTTGGTGTGTATAATCATAGCGCACTGTTCGGCTTGCTCAGTAGTATGATTGCACACCTCAATTAAAGTGGTGATTACCCATTCAAATGTGGTTACTTCATCATTCCATACTATCAACTGGCAACCATTGTTTTCTTCGAGTAAGATATCGGTCTCCAGGGCTTCTTTTGTGTAGGGTTTAATTGTATCCATATTATAAAATTATTCAAATTTACAATTTTTAAAAATGAATACCAACCGGGCTTTCGACAGTTTTTTTTGCACTTTTAAATTTCAGGCATTGAATTTGGTTATGAGAGGGTGTTGAACAGAAATTCAACTATTAAAAGATCAAACAAACCTAAAATTTAAAAAATGAAACGTTATTTAAAATTAATCTCCTCACTTTTTATATTCTCATTATTGATGGGAAATGTGGAGGCTCAAACGAGAACTAAAACAAAAATTAAAGCAGTGCCTGCTCCGAAATTTGTAGAAACAAATTTTGGAAGTCCATCTTCAATCACAGATGTTACAGACATGGCCGATAGTAACAGGGCCTACAATAGCGTTAAAAACCTTATTGATGAACACGTTACTTTAACATACGATGACAATACATTCAGGGGTAACGAACCCTTGAGAAAAGGAGACTTTATTGTTGCTTTAAATTCTTCTCTTAGTGCAATAAAAAACTTTGCTGTTGAAAATGGTATTGATAGTATGAGGAATGCTAATAATGCTGCAGCAATGAGCACTCCGGAAAGTAGTGTGACTAATCTATCAGATTTTACCGATTTGGAAGAGGGAAGTGTTTATTATCCCGCTGTGCAGTCACTTATGGAAAAAGGGGTAACCGCTCCTTTTACTGATTCAAAAAAACTTGACCCCGGAGCTGTCATGAGTGAAAAAGATGTTTATGATGCATTGAACAAAGTGTTTAATTATGATAAAAGTGGCATGAATCCCTATGCTACTTCCATGACACGTAATAAATTTGCAATGGTGCTCAACAATGCCGTTTCTACTAAAATGCAGGAGCAATATGCAATGGTTGATCAAAAGAATGCAGCTGCTGAGCAGACAAGACAGGAAGAAAAAGCGAAAATGGCTGCAGAAATGCAAGAGCAGCAGCAAATGAGAAAAGATTCACTCAACAGTGCATACCAGGCTGAGCAGCAGGAAATCGAAAAGAAAGCATTAGAAGCTCAATCAAAGAAAAAGCATAAAAACTAAAAAATATTAATTCCGCTTATCGACCGTGCCGTAAGGCGCGGTTTTTTTTTGGATATTTTTTTGCAGTTTTAAACAAAACGTTCGTCCGAAGCAGGTATAAATATTCAATTCTGGTATTAGTTGCCTTCTAATATTTTAGAATGAATAGTCAACGCCATTGCTGATGCTGTAATTTGATTTTGGAGCCGTTAAGGCAGGCTTGCTGTATAATATAGATAATAACAACCTGTAGTGAAAAAAAGTGTTTCGCAAACTTAAATTTTATACTGATCTCGTTTAGTAGCCGATATCACCAAAACCCCTGGATGTTGGTTGTTAGAAAGCAATTCCCATGAGCTCAGCATTTTCTGAAGGCTGATAGGTAAAAGAAATATGATATAATTGCTTCGTATATGGCGATGGTAAACTAACGGAGTCGCTTGCTCTTTTTTATATTCGGTACCTGGCAGACGCGGCAGCATACAGCGAAAATCTTTTGCTGCCGAAAATTTTAAAACACGGGTCGGTGCCCGATAGAAGGAGTAATTTAATTCCTGTCACCTCATTTTGCAACAATTGCGTAAACAATTCCCAGCGCGATCATTTATTGCCAGGAAAAGGTATAGGCTTTTAGCAGTTTTATGTTCAACATTCCCATCGGCATTTATAAGTTATAACCTATACTGTCGTTTTTTGAAAAAATAAACCGGTTCCCAGACCTTCAAGGCAGCCGCCGTGTCACTTTGTATCCGTTGACTTTCCGTATTTATAATTTGCGAAATTGAGACCTCATGTATGACTGCCACTATTACTCTTAATAATATATAACGCATGCTGAAAGCAACAATAACGCTTAAAACTGCTATTTGCGAAAGCCAATTTCAGCTTGGCAGCCTATTTGTTTTCCTGGTAATTTTAGCATAGTTATTTTGTCACATATAAAGGTTGGTTACTGCCGGCTAAAGAATAGTCGTTATAAAAAAGCATGTCCATAAATCCTATGTATTTACCGTAGGCAGGAAAACCCCCAACAAAATATTGCCTCAATGTTTTTGGCTTTTTCCAGCTTGCCGTTGCATCATATATTGGAGTGGTTACGGCTGGAAAATTTGCATATTTAAAGGTTACGAGTCCGTTTAAAACACTTATTTCCAGCGGTTGGAATTGCAACAAAGTTGGGGAGAGTCCGGTAGCACTTGCAATTTTTGCAGAATTGCCATATATAGTAACCACCTTAGTAGCCGCTGAACCGGAATAATAAAATCTGGCCAGAATTTTCCCGGCTGCATCCAGCACATCTATGTAAGAATTAATACCTGAACCTACCACTACATCACTAAATTCAAAGGAAACCTGTCCTGAGATCTTCCAGGATGTGGTTACATTATTTGTCCCGAGATCTTTTTGTAGGCTGGCAGTTCCTGAGAGTTGAGCAAAACTTGTGAAAATATCCGGTGCGCCATCTAGTATATATTTTTTCGTACCGGTTACCGATGTTAATGTACCCGATGTGCTCCATCCGGCCGTTGCAGGTTTTACATTTAAAGGAAGGCCACTATGCAAATTAGTATAACCAAGGGCCGGTGCATTAGAAGAGTTGGGATAAGGAATGTTTATGTATTGTTCCTTTATGGAACTAAGGTTGGTAATCTTCCATCTATGTATTCCGCCGTGATAACTTTCATCTCCATGATATAAATAGAGATTGCCATTGGCATCTTTAACTAAGGTGGGAGATAATGCATTGCCTGCATTACCAATATCTGGTGTTGGATAGACATTTAGATTAGAAGATATTTTATAGAAATCAGTTCCAAATTGACCAATGGCAAGACCATCTTCGTAGTAGTGGTTAAAGTAGTTGGTTTGTCCATTTTTCCAGAATTCACCATGATAACCGGTAATGATATTATTATTCACTACATTAACGTTGCTGCCCGCGTATTGATTTACACCATTGCCAACTTCAAAATAATCTGCTTCGGGAAATGAACCTTTGTAACCCCGAGAATTTGTTTTTTGTGTTTTCCACAACCACTTATTTCCGCCTTTTTTGATTGCACCTAAATGATATCCATCATAAAGAGTTGCAGTTCCGCCATAATACAGCGATGGGTTATAAAAAATTACTTTGTCAGATAACGAAATAAAATTATATGAGGTTGGGGAAACATTTCCGGGGAAATTGTTAGGATCCTTCATAGTGTTTGGCGGCGTCGAAGCTAATAATGTTCCGGTAGCACTCCATTTAGGATTATAAGTTGCATCAAAACCTGTAAGTGAATAGCGGGTGTAAGTGACACTGCTTCCCGTGTTATATGATCCTGTAAACCTTGTGACAGATCCATCCATATTTAGAACGCCGGTATTGGCTAAGCCGGTAGATCTTAACCCGCTAGATGTAAGTTCAACGAATCCTAATCCTCCATAATCCTGTCCATATGTCCGGCCATTACTGAGCGTAACAACATTCAGCAGCTTCCTGATATTACTCGTGGGCGATTGTGTCTTAAATGCCCAATTCTTTACTAATGTCCATCCTGTGTTACCGGTTAAGGGTTTGGTATAATCTATAGCAAATTCGAGATAGTTTGCAAAAACCCTGGTTATATTATTGGGATCAACGCAACTGCTGTATGATGCGCCTAACGATTGAATAGTTGCTATGAAAGATCTTGTTGAAGTGTAATGAAGTTCGCGGTAATTCCCAGGATCTCCCACCCAAAAACTTCCATCAGGCGCAAAGGCCAAAAAAGAATTTGTATTGCCTCTAAAGTCATTAAACAAAAACTTTGTAGTCGTTACGTTCGGGCTAGTTGCATAGCCACCAAGTGTTCCAAGAGTTGCAGTTTGTGCGCTTGTGGATGTATTAAAAAAACGAACAATTTGATTCGTGCCGGCATCTATGACGACGATTGTTGTTCCGCTCACTGATATGGCACCTGCAGTTCCTATTCCCGACAGCTTCAGGATTGGGGAAGATAGCGTTCCATTTGAATTCACTTTGTATTTAGAAACAACATTAGTCCCCGTAACCATCCACAGATACGCTCCATCAGTTGCCAGGCCACTCACACTTGGATAGCTTAGATTTTGAACCAATGCGCCTGTAGTCTTATTTAATACATGAAGCTGATTCAATCCTCCATGCGCAACAAAAAGGTAATTTCCAGATAGTTGTACTGCTAATCCTGTAGGTTTAGATTGTGAAATATTCAATTTATCAATAACACTTGTATATTTTTTTGGAGCACCCAATTGCTGCATAGTGTAGGATGAACCGTTAGTACCAAAACTCACCTGGGAATCATCACTTACTTTGGTGGCCATTACAAAACTATTTGCAGTTTTGTAGGCATCATATCCCGCCCAATAAACATTGGTGCCATCAGTTACAACGTAATCAGCATTCATGGTAGATAATTTTCCTGAAAATCCTTTTAGATCTAACCGCGTTTGAGGAGCAGAGGTCGAAAACTTAGCTTGTGAGGAGTAGGCTTCTGAATACCCCTGGCAGAAATAAGCAGTATTACCAGCTATGGCCATACCTGTCATCGAAGTGTAATAGCCTCGGTGAACTGCCGTTCCCGTATTTGAAGAAGATGTGTTGCCTATAATACCGTCCCAATTATAATTTACGTTGCTGGATAATACTTTGACATTATAAGTTGCGTCGGGAGAAGTGATTTTAGTTCCATAATCATCTTTACCATCCCAATACTCTGTATAAGTTCCGGCAGCATAGGTTCTGTTAGCCCAAAGTGTTCTGACCAAAGTACTGTCCTTTTTGTAAACGCCGGCACTTGTGCGGGCCGAGCTAGAAAGGGTGAAAGTGAAAGTACCTGTTTGAGATTGTACAACGAAAGGAAGTAAAAATAAGACCGGTAATAGTTTTTTCATTCATGGTTGATTAAGGATATTGTGAGAAATTGATTTGACCAGAAGTCCATTTCATTGACTTTATGTTAATTATCAAAAGCTCAGATGCTAATGATAATATAGCGGTATTAAAATTTTAAAGTGATGTGTGCAAAAAACAAGTAGTTTATTAGTTTTAGTCCGGACAATCGTTTTACAGCCTCGATAATTTTTTACCCCATAGTCAATAATCTTCATAAGCCCTGCAAGACAACAGGTGCTTTTAAATCCTGGGTAACTGGTATTGATTTTTGTAACTTGTCAATCTCTCTTAGAACTCTTTTTGCGTCGAGTTAAAATTTCGCGTTATCATAGTAAAAATTGTGCCATTTTTATGATTATAACATTTAAATATTTTTGTAGAAAATTTTATTAAAAAATAACATCGTTCAAATATTGATAATGAATACAAAATCAGTCTTTTCCTTATGTATTCTTTTTAGAATAACTTTCTGTTATGCACAAGAGCATGAAGTAATAAATAGTTATATCTCATCAAATGGGTTAAAAAATTGAAAATCGAGCAGGTGATGATTTATTCTCCTGAGACAAACGGCTGTACAATCATCATGCTTCCATCACTCATTTCAAAAATAGCTTTGTTGCTATCTGGAGCGACGGATGAAAGACGAAGATCAGCCCGGGCAAAGGGTTTTAATTAGTATTTCCAATCTCTTTACCACGAAGATAACCCCGCAACATTTTACGAACCGGCAGAGCGAATGGGATACCCGCCATTGTGTGAAGGTTCTTTTTTTGAAACTGACGATCATACTTTGCACATGCCGTTAAGAGTTACCGGCAAAGGATGGAAAGGACATTTATGGCTTACGGAAAGCAAAGATGATGGACGCCATTGGTCAAATCCTGTTCAGGCTAATTTCTCTGATAATTACAGCAAGTTTCATTTTGGCCGCTTGCCCGACAAGCGTTTCTACTATGTTGGCATTCCTGATACGCTTCATCACTACGACCGTACACCGCTGATTTTATCTATATCAACCCATGGCAAACATTTCGATAAAAATTATGTAATAGATGATGATCCGTATAAATTGAAAAAAGAAGGTTTGTGGAAAGGTGGCCAGTGTGGATATCCGCATACTATGATCTTAGATGGATACATGTATATAATTGTATCCAGGCAGAAAGAATCAATTGAAGTAATTCGATTCAAACTGGATCAGCTATAATTTTTTTCTACAGGATGCCGGGGATTCGCTAAAAAATAGTTCAATTTTTTATTGTAGTTGCCGGTAACAACCTGATAACAATAATTAAACACATTTATTCTAAAGTCCTTAGATCATTAATCCTTAAATTTACTATCAAATAAACTTGCACACGATGGATGAAAAAACCTGCGATAAAAATGCAGAAATTTCTTTGCACAAAGCCAGAAGAAATTTTCTCAAGCAATCATCTCTTTTAACCGCAATTGCCATAGCGCCTCCAGCATTGATAAAGGCCGCAGAAAATAATTTAGATGAAAAGGCTTCCCGGTATTTTGAACAACAAGCACTGAAGCTCGAAATTAATGGTGTAGAACACCAATTAACTGTTGAACCACGGGTTACTTTACTGGATCTTTTGCGTGAGCAAATACATCTTACTGGCACTAAAAAGGGTTGTGACTTCGGGCAATGTGGCGCATGTACAGTACATGTGGATGGCCAAAGGGTTTTGTCCTGCCTTAGTCTTGCAATAATGCAGAATGGGAAAAAAGTCACCACTATTGAAGGCCTGGCCGATGGCGATAAACTCCATCCCATGCAGGAAGCATTTATAAAACACGACGGCTTTCAATGTGGGTATTGTACACCCGGCCAGATCATGTCGGCTGTTGCGTGTGTGCGTGAGGGCCATGCAGACACAGACGATAATATTCGCGAATACATGAGTGGAAATATTTGCCGCTGCGGCGCTTATCCTAACATTGTAGATGCTATTAAAGAAGTAAAAGAAAAAGGAGGAACGATATGATAAACTTCGATTATGTAAAAGTGTCTTCATCAAAATCAGCGATCGATGCATCGAATAGAGATGCAACTGCAAAGTTTATAGCAGGTGGAACCAACCTGGTTGATTTGATGAAAAGAGGAGTAGAAGCTCCTGAAAAATTAATTGATATTACCAATCTTCCTTTAAAGAATATTGAAGAGGATAATGGTATTATTCGCATTGGCGCACTCACACTAAACAGTGAAGTAGCAGAAGATAAATTAATTATGGAAAAACTTCCTTTGCTTTCCATGGCATTGAAAGCCGGAGCTTCTCCACAGTTACGAAACATGGCAACTACAGGAGGTAATATTTTGCAACGCACCCGTTGCCCTTATTTTTATGATACAACAATGCCTTGTAATAAAAGACAACCTGGTACCGGCTGTGGGGCTTTGAAAGGTTACAATCGCATGCACGCGATTTTTGGTGCTTCACAAAATTGTATTGCAGTTCACCCAAGCGATATGTGTGTTGCGTTAGTTGCCTTAGATGCAAAAGTGGTAGTAAGCAGTTCTAAGGGAGAAAGAAAAATTCCGTTCGCCGATTTCCATCGCCTGCCTGGTAGCACTCCTGAAAAAGATAACAACCTTTTGAAAGGTGAATTGATAACAGCAGTCGAAATTCCTGTGAATGATAGCCTGGCGAAAAATTCATTGTACATAAAGGTACGTGACCGTGCCTCTTATGCATTTGCTTTGGTATCGGTGGCCGCTGCACTTGATATGGATGGCAGCACCATAAAAAATGCAAGGCTGGCTATGGGCGGTGTTGCACACAAGCCCTGGAGATTGACGGCTGCCGAAAATTTCCTGAAAGGTAAAAATGCATCAGAAGCAAATTTCAAGCAGGCAGCGACTATCGCAATGAAAGATGCAAAAGGCTATGGACAAAATAATTTCAAACTAAAAATGGCTCCCAACACAATTGTTCAAACATTGAGAACAGTTTCAGGATTGGCATAAATTTTAGGATCTAAATTCTTTAAAATAAATTTTAGAATGAGCTAAAGTAAAATCAATTAATAACAATGAAAGATTTAGAAAGAGTTGACGGTAAAGCGAAGGTCACAGGAACGGCTAAGTATGCTGCCGAATATGAATTTCCTGATCTTGCTTACGGCGTGCTGGCAGGCAGCACTATTGCCAACGGAAGTATTATTGCCATGGATACAAAACAGGCGGAGCAGGCTCCCGGTGTTTTAGCCGTTATTACGCATCTTAATTTGCCAACTCCTCCCGGCTACAAACCCAAGCCGGGAAGTGAAAAGAATCCTCCTTCTAAAAAGGACTATAGGGTATTTGAAGACAATATAATCCGCTTCAACGGCCAGCCCATCGCGTTAGTGATTGCGGACACATTTGAAAGAGCCACGTACGCAGCCTCGCTTGTAAAGGCTCAATACAAAAAGGAAGCTCCGCATACCGATTTTGAGGAAGAAATAAAAACAGGTAAATCGCTGGAAGGTGGTGACGATTTTAAAGATTATGTGCGGGGAGAAGCAGATGCATGGAAGAAAGCGCCTGTAAAAATTGAGGCAGAATATACAATTCCTCTTGAAGTGCATAACCCAATGGAGATGCATGCCGTAACAGTCGTGTGGGATGGTGATAAAGTTACACTTTATGATAAGACCCAGTCTTTAGCGGATGCTCAAAAAAACATTATGGGGCTTTTTGATTTGCCGGAGAAAAATGTTCATGTTATTTGCAAATACATAGGCGGGGCGTTTGGCTCGGCATTTACTTTTTGGCCCCACACTGCTGCTGCTGTAATAGGTGCAAAAAAGATAGGAAGGCCGTTAAAAGTCACACTGACACGCCCTCAAATGTTCATGTTGGTCGGCTACAGGCCGGAAGCGGTCCAGAAAATTGGGATGGGGGCTACCCGCGACGGGAAGCTCACCGGTATTACCCATGAAGCAGAAGCCATGACTGCTTCTTATCAAACTTTTACGGAAGGAATTGTAAATATATCCAGGACACTTTATGCTTGCCCAAATGTAAATACGAGATATAAAGTATTTCCATTAAACCTTAGTGTACCCACCTGGATGCGAGGTCCTGGTGAAACTACAGGCACCTTTGCACTTGAATGCGCAATAGATGAAATGGCTTATAAAGTGAACATGGACCCTCTTGCATTTCGGTTGCTTAATTATTCTGAAAATGATCCTGAACACAATCGTGCACATTCCAGTAAATTTTTAAAAGAAGCCTTCCAGTTGGGTTCCGATGGAATTGGATGGAAGGACCGGGACCCAAAACCAGGATCAATGAAAGAAGGAGATATGCTGGTTGGGTATGGTATGGGGACAGGCGTTTTTATAGCATGGAGAGGAGGTTCGTCAGTTGGCGTGAGATTTACAAGCGATGGTATATTAATTCTCTCCAGCGCAGTTACAGATATGGGGCCGGGCACTGCTACCGCAATGACAAATTTAGCATCTCAGAAATTTGGCATTTCGCCTGATAAAATAAAATTTGAAATGGGTGATTCCAATCTGCCTCCCGGAATTTTCCAGGGTGGGTCGGGCACTACATCGTCTCTTGGAACCACAGTAAATAATGCCGCTGTAACACTAAAGCAAAAATTAGTGGACATAATTAAGCAGACATCTTTTTTTCATACAGAAAAAATACACGAGGTTGACCTAAAAGATCTCATTTTTGAAAACGGTTTTATGCTGCTGGCTTCAGAGCCGGATAGAAAAATAAGCTATACGGAAGTGTTGAAATATGGAAACCTGCCGGAGCTTAATATTATTGAAAAGTCTGAGGGCTTTGATGGCGGCGGATACACGAGCTACTCCTACTCGGCCCACTTTGTAAAAGTATTGGTGAATCCTGAGACGGGTGTTGTTACTGTAAACAAAGTAGTATCGGCTATAGATGCAGGAACAGTGATTAATGAATCGACGGCCAGGAGCCAGATAATAGGCGGTGTTATTGGCGGCATAGGAATGGCGTTGATGGAAGAAGGTGTTATTGACCATCGCTATGGCAGGTGGATGAATAATAATTTTGCCGATTACCATGTCCCCGTAAATAAAGATGTTCCGCACATTGAAGCATTGTTTGTAAATAAACCCGACCCTATAATTAATCCCATGGGAGCTAAAGGAATCGGTGAAGTCTCTATGATTGGTTTTCCTGCAGCGGTAGCAAATGCCGTTTTCCATGCAACAGGTAAACGTATACGTGAGTTACCGATTACCCCGGATAAGGTTATTTGAATTTAAAAAGCAATTATGAAATTTAATCACGTGCTCACGGCAGGCTTAGCATGTATTCTCGTAATAACATCGTCCTTATGCATCCCTATTTCATCTCCATCTCCTGCCAATGAATTTGTTTTTAGTCACGGTACAAACATTAGCCACTGGCTATCTCAAAGCAATGCACGTGGCGAACAACGTAAAAATTACTTTACCGAAAATGATGTAAAATATCTTGCGGGACTTGGCTTCGATCATATAAGAATTCCCGTTGATGAAGTACAGCTTTGGAAAGAAGACGGACAGGAAGACCCGGAAGGGTTTTCGCTTTTAAAACAAGCACTTGATTGGTGTAAAAAATACAATCTCGATGCGGTTGTAGATCTTCATATTTTGAGATCACATTATTTTGATGAAAAAGTAAAACCCCTGTTTACACAACCCGCTGCACAAGAACGTTTTTTTCAGTGCTGGCGTGATTTGTCGAAAGAATTGAGAAGTTATCCTGTAGAAGATGTCGCTTACGAACTGATGAATGAACCCGTAGCCGATGACCCGGAAGATTGGAACAAACTTGTTAAGCAAGTTGTGCCAATTATCCGGCAGGAAGAACCGGCAAGGAAAA
>JBBSBD010000106.1:0-19685 GCA_038251675.1 Chitinophagales bacterium
CCGTTTGGCCCCATCAATGATGTAATACCCTATTTAATGAGAAGGGCCCAGGAAAATTCCTCTGTAAGTGGCCAAACAGGACGTGAACTTACATTGATAAAAAAAGAATTAAAAAGAAGAACGAGAACCAGCTAAAGATCAATACACTGTCGCTTGGTGCAGATGTTGCTATCCATGGAATGATGAACAAAACTTACACGAAAAACTTAACAACAGTTTTCCATAATCCTCATTCAAACGAACTCTCCCTGAAAATTATTTATTATATCGATTATTTAGATCTTCATAAAAGGAGGTTTGGCTCGAAATATCTAAACCACATCATTGCATTTTTATAACCTGGTTTTCCACCAAAGCAAAAACGGTATCAGTCTTTTTAGGTGTTACTTTATATAGGCCGGTGAAAAGACTGAAAGCGGGCAATACTGCGTACTTTTTTGTAAAATAAAAACACGGCAATTTAAAAGATTGCCTGCCACTTCCATTCACTCTTATGCCCGGGTGTATATGTCCTGAAAAAGTGAATACGTCTTCTTCATCTTCTTCACACGCGGAAGCGATATCATGCGTGAAGCAAAACTTATTGAGAGAATATTTTTGCTTCGCCACGTTAATATCCGCATCTTCATAAAACTTATTCGACAAAACATCGTGATTTCCTTTGATTAAATGAATTGTAAGATGAGGCATATCGTTTCTCCATTTTAGAAAGAAATCAATTTCTTTATTTGCGTGGCTGTGAAACATGTCTCCTGCAATAAGTAATGTGGTTGGTTTAAAAAACTGTATTTGCGTAAACAGGCGTTGCAGATCTTCTTTATAAATACTCTGAGGTACACCAATTCCCGACTTTCTGAAGTGACCTGTCTTTCCGAAATGAAGATCAGAAAGGATTAATGCTCTTTCTTCTTCCCAGAAAATGCAACGGGCAGGTGAGAGCCAGAGTGTTTGCTGATGGAGAATAAATCTTTGGGGAGAGAACAATTGCTTTTTATTTGCAAAAGTAATTGTAGAAAAACTCAAAAAAGACGCAACGAAAAAATTTATAAGATTGTCATGCTGAAAAAAAATGCAAAAAATAATTTTAGCCCTACTCGTTTCTTTAGCATTTTTGGGATGCAAAAAAACATCAGATGAATGCAAGAATGTAGTAGTTACTTTATCTGCTACATCTTGTAAGCATGTAGGTATCATAATTGACGGAAAGACATTTCCTTCAGATGATTTGGCCGATCAGTATGCGATAGAGGGGAAGCGCATTTGCATTGATTATTCGTATTGGGATGATCTGTCACTTTGCCCTTGTTGCGGTGGAAAAAAAGTTCACGTTATTGCGGTTCACTAAATCATTTCTCCAACTGCATTTGCATCTTTTTCACCCTGTCTTCCAGTTTTTCTGAAGTAAGATTTTCCCTCATACTGTCAACTTTTATAGGAAAGCAAAATGGTGTCAACTTGCCGGGGAATGTAATAACAACCTTGCTTTTTTGAATTCGCTCCAACATATCTCTCAGGCGTTGTTCTTCCATCTGCTGCTCCATTACTTCATTGTATGCCTGCCTGAGCAACAGGTTTCCGGGTTCATATTCTGAAAATACATTGAACAGGAGTGATGCCGATGATTGTAAATGTCTCGCTTTCTTTTGCTCACCCGGGAAGCCCTGGAATATCAATCCTCCAATAACGGCGATATCCCTGAATTTTCTTTTGGCCATTTCAACACTGTTTAAACTTTTTTGGATATCTATTAATAGATTTTCAGGAGAAAAAAGTTCATACACATTTGTGTCATCTACTGGTATGGGCTGATCGCTTAAAAGTTCAAATCCATAATCATTCATTGCGAATGAAAAAGTGATCGGCGTAATCCGGCTGATGCGATACGCTAATACTGCCGCCATAGCTTCATGAACCAACCTTCCTTCAAACGGGAAAACAAAAAGATGAAATCCATCTTTGGTTTCAATGTGTTCTATTAAAAGTTCATTTTGTTTGGGAATGTGGGAAAGATATTCCTGTAGTTCAAACAAAGGTTGCAAAGCTCTAAGCTCTTCGCAAATATCCTTCCCTGGAGGAGATTTAGAGGAGGCTGCCTCATCAAACTTTCTCCTCAGCATAAAGCCAAGGTTTGCAGATAGAGGCATCCGGCCTCCCTGCCAACTTGGAATAATGGATTTTTTAGCATTCGACTTTCGTACAAGCGCGGTCATGTCTTTTATCATGGCAAACTCCAACGTTCTTCCTGCCAGTGTAAAAACATCGCCAGGTTGAAGTCTTGCGATAAACCATTCTTCGATAACGCCGACAAAGCCCCCGCTGATAAATTTTACTTTCATCATTGGGTCGCTTACAATAGTACCGATATGCATTCGATGCCGCATCGCAACACGGCGATTGTTGATTTTATACAGCCCGTCAATGATCTCAATTTTTTTAAAATCATCGTATTGCTGGAGCGCTACTCCGCCGGCGGTTGCAAACTGTAAGATCTGTTGCCATTCGTCTTTTGTAATATCCCTATAACAATAAGTTGTTTTTATTTCTTTAAAGATTTGTTCGGGATAAAAGCCATCAGAAATAGCCAGTGTGCTCAGGTATTGTATTAATACATCAAAGCAAAGTATTCTTGGATCACGGCTCTCAATCAATTTAATTTTTGTTGCTTCCTTAAGAGCCGCTGCTTCCATTAGCTCGAGAGAATGTGTTGGCAAAAAATAAATTTTACTTATTTCTCCAGGGCTGTGGCCACTTCTGCCTGCTCTCTGTAAAAACCTGGCAACTCCCTTAGGCGATCCTACCTGTATAACAGTCTGGACTGGCCGAAAGTCAACACCGAGATCAAGGCTCGCGGTACATACTACCGCTTTTAATTTTCCGGTGTGCAAATTGTCTTCAACCCAAAATCTCAGTTGCTGTTCAATACTTCCATGATGAAGGGCGATAGCCCCTGAAAGTTCAGGACAGGCAGTTAGCAATGCCTGGTACCACATTTCACTCATGCCACGGGTATTTATGAAAATGAGAGTTGTCTTACTCTGCATAATTATTGGAATCACTTTATCAACGAGCTTTATTCCCAGATGCCCTGCCCATGGAAATTTTTCAATTTCATCAGGGAAAATGGATTCAATTTGAATGGGTTTGTTGATTTGAGCAGTTACGGTTTCTGATATGACCGCAGACCCTTCTCCATTCGAAATGGGAGAAAGTAATACGTCTTGTGCCTGTGAGAGATTTCCAATTGTTGCGCTAATGCCCCAGATGCAACATTGAAAATTTTTAAGAGAATAATGTGTGTTTAAAATTCTTGAAGTGGCAAGTTCTACCTGTACGCCACGCTTACTGCCAAGAAGCTCGTGCCATTCATCAACCGCTATAATTTTAAGTGATTTAAAAACAGTGGTATATTCTTTTTGTGCTAATAAAAGATGAAGGCTTTCTGGTGTGGTGATGAGTACTTCAGGCATTAGCCTTTTTTGTTTCTGCCGTTCGCTTATAGTTGTATCACCATTACGAATACCCACTTTCCAACTCATGCCCAATTCATCTATTACTTCCTCCATGGCCCGGCCGATATCTTTTGCGAGGGCGCGCAAAGGAGTGATCCATAAAAGCTGGAGATTTGATTTACTTTTTGTTTTATAATTTTTTGGATTGTGATTAATGAAATCAATGACCGCTCCGAGAAAAACGGAAAAAGTTTTTCCGCATCCTGTGGGTGCGTTTACCAATCCCGATTTGTTATTTATAATGTGCTGCCAGGTTTCTTCCTGGAACGTGAATGGCGCGTAACCTTTGGATTCGAGCCAACGGGAAACGATTTCATATCCTATACTTTTTTGTAATAATGTCAGTTGAATATTTTTAGAAATGTTTTTTAATGCGAAGGTGATTATTTTCCATATTTATTCAACATAGCTTTTAAATCTTCAATGGTGTTTATCTCATCCACGTTCTTATCTTTCCGCCATCTACTCATTCTCGGAAAGCGAAGCGCAACGCCGCTTTTGTGACGATTGCTGGCAGCAATGCCTTCAAAGGCAATTTCAAAAACCAGCTCTGGTTTTACTGTACGAACCGGGCCGAATTTTTCAATTGAATTCCTTTTTACGAAATTATCTACCTCGGCAAATTCTTTGTCTGTTAAGCCGGAATATGCCTTTGTAAAAGTTACCAACTTATCTCCATCTTTCACGGCAAAAGTATAATCAGTATAGAGATTACTTCTTCTTCCACTTCCTTTTTGCGCATATACCATTACACAATCTATCGTGAGTGGATCGATTTTCCACTTCCACCAATCTCCCCTTTTTCTCCCTACTTTATAATTGGAATCCTTTCTCTTAAGCATAATTCCTTCGCTATTCATTTCTCTTGAATTTTTTCTCAGTTCAGAAAGTTCGTCCCAGGAAGTAAAAAATATAATTTCAGAGATCTGTATTGCATTATTTTTTAGTGGAGTAATAATTTCTTCAAGTTTATTTCTTCTCTCACTCAGCATCTTTTCACGCCAGTCTTCATAATTATATTCAAGAAGGTCATAAGCAAAAAAAGAAATAGGCGCGTCCTGCAATTGTTTCTTGCCGATATTTTTTCTACCGATACGTGTTTGTAAAATAGCAAAAGGAAGAGGGCTTCCATCAACTGCCGGAATAATTTCACCATCAATAACCACTCCATCAGGCAGCAAATCTTTTAGAATGAAATATTCTGGAAACTTATCGGTCATTAATTCTTCTCCACGGCTCCACACAAATAATTCATTGTTTCTTTTGATAACTTGTCCGCGTATTCCATCCCATTTCCATTCTGCTTGCCATTCAGCGGGATTGCCTAACGATTCCGCTTCTTCTTCCAATGCATAAGCCAGGTAGAATGGATACGGCTTTGAAAAATCGGATACTGATGCAGACTCACTCAGCAGTTCGCTGAAAGTAGTTGTAACCGGATCCCAATTGCCGCTGATGCGATGAGCAATTACCGATGGCGAAAGGTCAACAGTTTTCGCTAATGCATTTACAATTGTTTTTTGCGAAACACCAATTCGAAAACTTCCGGTTATGAGTTTATTAAAAACAAATCTTTCGTCACGATTCATCTGATTCCAACTATTGAGAATAAATTTTTTTCTTATGGCTTCATCTTGCTTTTCAATTGAAATAAACGTTTCCAAATAGTATGAGAGGCTTTTGTTTACCTGGTCATCTTTTTTTGTCTCGGGCAACAGCAGAGCCAAAGTTTCCGCAAGATCGCCAACCGTATGATAACATTCATCAAATAACCACGATGGATAGTTGGTAATTTCTGAACACCACTCACGCATAAGCCTTGAGTTAACGGCGCGTCTTGGCCTGCGTCCGCTAAAAATTGCTATCACCCAAACCTTATCATCATCGGGAGCGGTGGCGAAATAATCAACAAGGCTTTGAAGTTTATCATTTGTTTTGGTAGAAGTGCTAAGTTCAGTAACCAATTGAGCAAATAGTTGCAACCCGGAAAATTCCGGATCAATTAGTGTCGATAAAACCGGTGTCGATTCGTTTTTGCGTGGAAATTCTTCTATCATCAATTTGACAAATAATATTTCAATTTACATTTCAATTTTATCCTCCTTTACTCCATCTGAAGCAGCTTCTTCGTCTTCATTTCCATATTGCGTTTTCACTTCAGCCGCAATCGCAATATTCTCCTCATTCAAATACCTGCTGAATGCCGATTGAAAACCATGCGTTACAAGAACTCTTTCCGCAGAAGTTTCTTTAACGGTTTGCAGAAGGCCATCCCAATCTGCATGATCGCTTAATGCAAAACCTGCATCAACATTTCTTCTCCTTGCATTTCCCCTCACCTGCATCCAACCACTACAAACTCCAATGGAATAAGGATGAAACTTTTTTAACCATGATGTTCCGTCTGCCGACGGCGGGGCGATCACAACAGCGCCTTTTAATAATTCTTTTGGTGTTTCGGGAGTAACTCGTACAACAGGTGTAATGTCCCAGCCCGCATCTATCAGGGTTTGCTGCATATTGAAAATAGCGCCGTGAGCATATATGGTTTGTGTAGTTTCTTTTATTGCCTGAAGTACACGTTGTGCTTTACCAAGACTGTAGGCAAGTATAATACTCGTAGCCCCTTTCTCTTTATTCCTGCTTATCCATGTAATGATATTGTTATAAATTTCCTCCTGTGGCTTCCATTTGTATATGGGCAGTCCAAAGGTAGACTCTGTAATAAGTGTATTGCACCTCACCGGCTCAAATTTTCCGCTAATGCCATCATTTTCCACTTTAAAATCTCCGGTCACAACCCATACTTCGCCATCGCATTCAAGCCTTACCTGTGATGAGCCAATTATATGGCCTGCCGGATGAAGAGATATATTTACTCCATTAAGATTAACTGCCTCACCCCATTCAAGTGTTTGATAATTGTTGTCGCCTAATCTTAGTTGAAGAATAGGTTTAGTGAAGGTGTGACACAGATAATTTTTGTGACCAAAATAAGCGTGATCACTATGACCGTGTGTGATGATCGCTTTTTCGACCGGCTTCCATGGATCAATATAAAAGCCTCCTTTTTCACAAAAAAGTCCTTTTTCTGAAAAAGAAATTAGATTGGCCATACTAAATGAAAATGGCAAATAGCCTGCCTGAATTAAGGCAATTATTTCAATTATAACATTGAGGTTAATATTTTTCCCGAAGGGTACAAAAGTAGATAGGCAGATGCTTATTAAATTTCTCTACGTCAATTTACGAGCTAAAAAATTTTTTCGCTTTGACTTCCGTTCAAAGAGAAAAATTTGAATCTGGTAGTTATTTATATAGATTTTGAATATTTGTACCTTTCGATTATTTTAGAAAAGTTAGGAGTAGATTTTTGATATATTTTTTCAAAAATTGACCTGATGCATTAGAGTTTTCCACGAAATAGCTTGTTTTTTTATGTAAGGAGGCTTTTGGTGTAATTTTTGCGCTCTTGCGTGGTTATTATTAAAGGAGGCATAATTTCCTGCTTGAATACTTTTTTCCCCAAAGATGTATTTGTTAAGTTGAGTCACAAAAGTATAGAATTTCTATACGTATCCTTTACCTATGAATGACTATAATAATCATTATTGATAACCATTTTGAATCTATCGAATCTAACGTTTTATGAAGAATCAAAAAATCCGACTATTTAAGAAAGCCGTTTCTTTTTTTATTTTTATCTCCTCAGTTTTAAATTTTACTAGTTCTTTTGCGCAGCAGTCTTTGGTCAATATAAATGGCTGGAATGCTTATGTGCATTTACCGTGGGATTATTATTCAAATCCTAATGCGACTTATCCTACCATAATATTTTTTCCGGGCACAGGCGAGGTTGGAACGAATGCCAGCTTAGTAATTAAATATGGGCCCGGAGCAAACATTGCCCAGGGTTGGAACGGCAATGTAAAAATTGGGACTGATAGTGTTAAGTTTATTGTTATTAGCTTACAGCCATCAGCCTTATGGCCAATTGAAACTTATATAGATACGAGGATTCAGACGCTGAAAAAGATGTACCGCATTGATACCAAGCGTTTACATCTCACAGGTCTTTCGATGGGAGGCTGGTGTGGCACCACGTATGTAACAGCAGATAATTATGGGGGGCCTTATAATTACGCGAGCCAGGTTGCAACGGTAGTGGAAGTTGAAGGAGTAAGGCCAGATGATAACCAACCCTATCCGAATTTATTTGACAATTTTGCGAAATCCGGTGGCAGATTACTTGGATTTGAGCAAATAAATGACGGACGTGATACAAAGACCCGGGTTGACCGAATGAACTATACCAGGGCGAACTCGGCTATTTTCGTTCCAACAAGTTATGGAACGGGCGCTCATTGCTGCTATGATCAATTCTATGGAGGAAATGGAACGACAGCGGGCAAATTCATTTTAGATGGAATTAATCAGAATATGTATGAATGGATGGCAAGAAATCCAGCACCAACAGCAAGCCCTTATACAAATATTTCGCCGGTGGCAAATGCAGGCGCCGATAAGTCAATTACTTTGCCCGCTAATAGTGTTTCCTTAACCGGGTCGGGTTCCGACCCTGATGGTACAATCGCCAGCTACCTATGGAAAAAAATTTCAGGCCCTTCATCGTTCACTATAAGTAATTCCACTTCGTCTTCTACTACTGTTACGTCACTTGTGCAGGGAGTATATTTATTTGAATTAAAAGTAACAGATAACAGCGGAGCGATTGCCCGGGATACGATGAAAATAACCGTGAATACAGGATCCAATATGCCACCTGTCGCGAACGCAGGCCCCGATAAATCAATTACGCTGCCTATAAATTATACAACTTTAGCAGGAAGTGGTACGGATCCGGATGGTAGCATAGTAAACTATAAATGGACAGAAATTTCGGGCCCTTCTTCGGGTAATATTGTAAATCCAACATCAGCGTCTGCGAACATTCAGAATCTGGTGGCGGGAGTTTACCAGTTTGAACTCCTTGTGACTGATAACTCGGGAGCTACTGGAAGAGATACTATGCAAATAACTATGTGGTCAGGAAGTACCAGCCAACTCCCAGTAGCAAATGCCGGCCCTGATAAATCAATTAATTTACCGGTAAACACGATAACTCTATCCGGCGTAGGCACGTCTGCTACCGGCACCATTACAGGATATTCCTGGAGGCAAATTGCCGGACCTTCTACTGCATCTATAGTCACCGAATCATCGCCCGCCACAGTTGTAAACAATCTAATCGCCGGAACTTATCAATTTCAATTCAGGGTAGCGGATAATGCGCATAATATTGCAGCGGACACTGTGCAGGTCACTGTAAAAGCATCGGCAAACATAACCCCCGTTGCAAATGCAGGAAGCGACATTACCATTACTTCTCCCGCAAGTTCAGTAACTCTATATGGTAGTGGCACAGATGCCGATGGCAGTATTGCTTCGTATTCATGGGCGCAGACTTCAGGAGCATCTGCAAAGATCTTATCATCGAATGCAGCTACGACAAGTGTTACTAATCTAATTTCTTCAGGCACATACACTTTCACTTTAACCGTCACAGACAATAATGGGGCGACCGGAGTGGACAATGTAGTTGTAACCGTAAATCCTGCGGCTGCCATTCCACCACCAGTCTCATCGGGTAAAAGGAAAATGATTCCGATCGCTGCAGATGGCGGCATCTATTTTTTCAATAATAATTATTTACAACCGGGCGATACAGGCTGCATACAGGCCGGCACTTATCCCTATATATCCTTAAGTGGTATTGTGGGTACTGCTTCTCAACCAATAACGATTACTAACTGTGGTGGCCAGGTAATTAATACAGGGAACAATGGCCAAAGTTACTGCTATCGTATAGTGAACAGCCGCTTTTTCAAATTTACAGGTACAGGAGCACCGGGTATCAACTACGGTTTCAAGGCCTATTGGAAGGGGGGGTTCACAGGAGTGGGTATATCAGTAAAGGATAGTACGAGCGATTATGAAATTGATCATTTTGAAGCGCAAAATGTTCAAAATGGCTTCTTGTGTAAGATAGACCCATATAATTGTGACCCTGGAACATGGAGCACAGGATGGACTATAAAGAACATTTCTTTTCACGATAATTATGTCCACAATACAACCGGTGAAGGCTATTACATCATTAATACCAGCTCTACAGTTACGGTAAATGATTGCACGGGCAAAGCAATTACAGTAGAACCTGTAAAAGCAAGCGGAGTAAAAGTGTACAATAATATATGTGATTCCACGGGATGGGATGGGATACAAGTGGCGGCGTCTGCAAATGCTGAAATCTACAATAACAGAGTCACAAATTATGGCAGATCTAATTTAGCCTCGCAGCAGGCCGGAATTATTCTTGGTGGTAAGAGTAACGGTTCTGTTTATAATAATTATATTAATAACGGCACCGGGGAGGGGCTTGAAATATTTGGTACCGGTGATGTGTATATTTACAATAATGTAATCTCCAATGCGGGGTGGGATGGTACTTCAAGTAAGCAAGATGCTATTGCAGTGGATGACCGGCCTCAGCCATACAACTGGTACGCAGGCCTAAGGGTGTACGTCATTAATAACACGATTGTAAATGCGGCCCGGAACGCTATTCACTTATTTAATTCCTATGGCACTATGGCTGGTGGTAACAGGGTGAACAATAACCTGCTTGTTAAGCCAAATAATACAAGCCCTTACGATAATCCTTATGTAAATGTTGACGGAAATACTTCGGTGGATACAACAAAAAATACCAGGCTGTCTGTTATATCTTCTGCAGGGTTTGTTAACTCAGGTTTAAATGACTATCATATTGTATCGACTTCCCCTGCGATTGATAAAGGTCTGGATGCAACCAGCTATGGAGTTACAAAAGATTACGATGGCATAAGCAGGCCGCAGGGGCCAGCCTATGATGCAGGAGCATTTGAATACAATAAAGGGACACAACCAGCGCCACCACCATCTGCATACACAAATGCAATACATGTAAATATTTATGATGGCAAAATTCCCTATAACAACTCTCAATGGAATAATTGGAACGTAAATTCAAGTCTTTCCAGCGGTAACCTTTTGTATGATGATAATAGTAGTAGCAGCGTGAACGCATCACTTAACAGTAATAGCGGAATAGTAAATAACGGAAGTAACTACGCCCCTGGTGCCACTTCATGTCCTCCGCCCGTTTTGCAATTAAATACTATATCTAAAATAGACAGGTACCTCATTATAAACGGCCTCGATAACACTAAACAATACCGTGTGGAATTATACGCCGCCAGGGCAAACCTGGTGAATGCAACCCGATTTATTGTTGGGAATCTTTCGGATACAATAACTATTTTAAATAACGTGAACGATTTCGCGAAATTTGATAACGTGAGCCCAACAAATGGAAAAATTACCGTAACCATAAAAGCGCTTATTGATTGGCAATATCTTGCGGGGTTCAGTATTCTTGAGCAAGGTGGCAACGCTCCAATTGGCACAACTATTAATCCTGGCTTAACAACCCAGGCAGAGCAGGCGGCCAACTCTGTTTCTTCAAACAATCCGGAAACAGTTACTGATAAAACGCTTGATGCAGATTTTGTCTCACTTCAAAACAACATACTCACATTAAAGATGAATAGTGGCAAGCAACAAGTGATGAATGTATCTGTAGTGGACGCAAGTGGCAGAACATTAATGAGCACTAATGTTACACTTCAAAAGGGCTACAACACATTTAATAAATTTATACCGCAGGCTACAAAAGGGATTTATTATATAAAATTTCTTACCACTAATAATTTTGTTGTTAAGCCTGTAATGAGTGGAATAAAATAAAGTAAGAATACTTGTTCATAAACTTGATCCCTCTGTTTTAAAAACGGAGGGATTTTTTCTTACAGTGGTCTTCAAAAAAACTGGTGGATGCTACCTCCAATATTTTATTAAAATGCTTGCTATTAAGCATTCAATTCATCAAAAGCAGCTCCCAAAGGCCTTTCAATGCCGTCGCCTTTCCATTGCGGAGAACCCGGTATGGCAGTAGTTTTCAGAATTTCTTCTTTTGTTTTTCCTGATTTCATTTCGTCTCCCACAAATTTTAGAACGTTCCCGAGGTAGTCGTGGAATAACACCAAGTCTTCTGCAGAACCCGTTACATCATAATCCTCACCCGAGTGGCCAAAAACATATTTTGTTTTGCTATTAAATTTTTTCATTGAAGCGGACAGTACGTTCATCCAACTTTGCATATTAGCGCCAGCTCCGCGATCGACAAAGGGGTGACGACGGTTAAACACAAGGTCACCCATGTGTACTACATTATTGTGCTGAAAATGGATAATGCCATCGCCGTTAGTATGTCCGGCACCGTAATAATGTAAAGTAATTTTTTCATTACCGGATCTTTCCTGCCATAAGCTTCCAAAGGTTTCATTAGGGTAATATTGTTTCTCTTCCGTTTTTTGGGCAGCGGCAGAATTTTTTTGATTGGTCAAAGAATTTTCATGAGCAAGCACCCGGCTCGTGACATCTTTAAATGCAATATTACCTGCTGTATGGTCGCCATGATGGTGCGTATTTATCAATAGCCTGAATGGTTTTTCATTTTTTTTCTTTAACTCTGCTATCAAGTGAGCGGCAGTATCCGGAAATTGCGCATCGACAACGGTAATACCATCTTTTGAAAAGTGAAATACTATTGTGCCCCCTCTTTCTGTAAATATTCCAAGGTCCTTTGTAAGCATAGTTATTTTCCAGGGCTCATCAGAAAATAATTTAAAAATTTTCTGTTGGCTTAAGGTTAGCGCACCAAGCGTAAATACAGAGTTGTTGATGAATTTTCTTCTATCCATAATTTTTTTTTAAACAAAGAACCAGCAAGACGTTAAGTTACGGATAAAGCTTTTGTAAAATTGCCGTGTATCTCAGAATTAAGCCATCGCTTAAAATTTTATTGTAGAAAAGACGTTATTGTAATCAACTGAATACTATTACAATTGTAAATTCATGCGCCCTAAACGAAGGCTTAGCTACATACTAAACGTGCCCGTTGTTCTTACTTCGTTTTACACAAAACTAAAATTTATCGGTCATTCGCCAGACATGGATGACTATGAAAAAAGGAAGCTAAGTGTTTTTAATCAAATCAATTTTTTAGGAATTCTTGCTGGTATTTCAGTTTCAATCGCGGGAATGTTTGATGATCAGGATCTTCCGATAATTGCATCCATTGTTGCATTTTCACCTGTAATTATTAGTGTGGTTGTTATCTTTCTAAACTATTCGAAAAAATATGAATGGGCCAGGCTTGTATATTTTTCATTATATCCCGTTCTTACTTCAATGGCTTATGGAGTTGGACTGGATTTAGGGCTGGAATTGTTTTTTGTATTATATGCGGCACTTGCCGTGTTTTACCTGCAGAAGCCAACGAATGCGATTATTTCCTACGTGCTTGCCTCCGGTTGTTATATTATCACATACGTATTTGTCGGGCACTATTCATACAAGTTGAGTGTTACGTTTTTTCCTTTTTATGTTTTCATTCATGTGCTGGCACTTGTGCTGCTTTTCTTCGCATTATTTTGGTTAAAAAAGGAAAATGTTGGTTATCAGTTTTCAATTTTGCAAAAGAATGACGAGCTGCATAATACAAATCTGAAAATAGAAAAACAAAAAATGGAGATTGCCCAAAAAGCGGAAGAACTTAACCGGCTTAATCATTTAAAGGATAAACTTTTTACAGTAATATCTCATGATTTAAAGGGGCCGGTTTATGCGCAAAGAAATTTATTTCAAAGCATACAGCAACATGATATCCCTGGCGGCCAAATAAAAGAATTAATACCCGATATATTGAAGGATATTAATTATACGGTAAACCTCATGGATAATTTATTGCAATGGTCTAAAAACCAAATGCAGACTGAATCTACCGATCCACAATTGGTGGATATTTCTCAAATCATAAATAATGTGGTCAAACTGCTTCGCCTCCAGGCAAAAACAAAGGAAGTGGAAATTTGTACGGAAGGGCTTAATTCAATATACGTATATGTTGACAAAGATATGATTCACATGGTGCTGAGAAACCTGGTTTCTAACGCTATTAAGTTCACTGGCAAAAATGGAAAAGTTTTTATGGAATTAACTGGCCTGAATAATTTTGTGGAAGTATGCGTTCGCGATACCGGCATTGGCATGACAGAGGATGTGCTGGCAAAAATAGTTCAAAGCAATTTTTACACTACTAACGGAACAGCGAATGAAAGCGGCACCGGCCTTGGCCTTATGCTGTGTAGCGAGTTTCTTAGAAAAAATGGAAGCAACCTGGTAATTAACAGCAAGCATGGAGTTGGAAGTACATTTTCTTTTAAATTACCTTTGTCACAGGAATGCATACTCGCAGGATGAAATCTTTGCTATTTTCGAGGTATATAGAAATATGATTTTCGACCGGCGTTTGTTAGAAACTTGATTTAATATTTGAATCCTGAACCTCTTTTTTTTCGATAATTTTTTTTTCGATTCTACTGTCGGGGATGAGCCAAATAGTAGCTACCACTGCATACAAGCTTAATCCAATCCGTGAATCTATAAAGCAGGATGCAATGCCAGCAGCATATATCCAAAGCGATATCAATCCTTTCTGGTCTCTGCCTATTGCCTTTGCGAGTATTGAATTTTCTCCGTGAAGTTTTATAAGAGTTCGTGCCAAAATATAATAAGCAATTCCAGCCATCATCAACAATATTCCATATAGTATTACCGGCCAAAACTCAAATTCATTTTCGCCCATCCACCCCGACGCAAAAGGTATAAGTGATAGCCAGAAGAGCAAGTGTATATTAGCCCATAATACTTTTCCATTTACATGATCGGCAACGGACATTAAATGGTGATGATTGTTCCAATAGATTCCTATATAAATAAAACTTAGGACATAGCTGAAGAGGACCGGCAAAAGAGGCCTGAGAGCTTCTAAATCATGGCCATGGGGAATTTTTAATTCCAAAACCATAATTGTAATAATGATTGCCAAAACTCCATCGCTAAAAGCTTCAAGTCTTGCACTGCTCATGCCGTTGTTCAATTTAGATTTACAAATAATTTTTCCTGCTCAATCTAAACTACAAAGAAAATCCGGATAGGAAGACTCGATGAAAACTAATTTACACATTACCGAAGATCCATAAAATTTAAACTTACCACGCCCTATCGATTTCGCCATTCAGTATCTGCATTATAAAAAGATGATTATTCTCAAAATAATCGGGAATGGTTTTTTGCGTACCTACGTATACAGGCATGAAGGTATAATTATGGAACACAGTATTTTTATTGTCGTTAACATGTGCCATAAAATCTGTGGGATAATTAAGTAGCAGGTTCGTAAAAAAATAAGTAGTCTGAAATCCTTTGTAAGCCACATCCGAAGGTTTTGATCTATATAGCTGGAAGTATTTTTGAATCAATAAACTATCAAACACATTGCTTTTTGCTTCGTAGTGCGGGGTTGTGTAAAGAATTGGAAAATCGGAGTAAGCATCTTTTCGGGCCAGGCTTTTAAATCCATCCCAGTTGGGCATGCCGATTAAGACAAGGGGATGATTTTTTTGTATAGGATAACACGCATCAGCCAGTTTAGTCGCAAACGTTTCATTGAGGCTGGCGCCTATTATTACGCATGATTCTGTGGTATCTATTTTTCTCAACAAGGCATAAGAAGAAATGGAACTATCTAATGCGATTGTTTTAATATTCAACAGCGGTTTCCCATCCTGGATATTCACTGCTTTGATATAATCATCTATCCTGTCATCTCCCTTTTTTTTAACGAGGTAAATTTTATCGGTACCATGCTTTTGTACGAGGTAACTAAATATGCCTTCGCAATGCGTCTTTAATGTTGAATTGACGATGAGCACAAACGGATTTTCTGTAACACCCCCATCATTAGGATAGGTGGCTGATACGAATGGAATTTCCTTTTGGACGGCAAAATTTGCCAGTTCCTGGTAATCGGGTTCCTTTACGCTTCCGATAATAAGATCGATACTATCAAGTAATCTATTTTTTATAAGCCAGGAAATCGGCCTTGAAACAGATTTTGAATCATAAATAAATACTTCGGCTTTCTTACCATTAAGGGTTAAAGTGTCCAAAGCTATCTGCGCACCCTGCACAAACTCCACAGCCGGCATAATAAATCTGGGTAATGAATTACTCGTGCTGAAGGAAGTATTAGAAAAAACAGAATCAAGGTACATCGGCGCAAAGATTGCTACCCTGCTTACTTTTGTATACTGTGCATCGTAGGTGTCTTGAGCAAAAGAAATTTTTGTACTTGTAATTATTAATATCAAACCTAAAAACCAAATATTTTTTTTCATACGCGTTTAATTTGCTTCAGGCACCATCAGTATAAAATAAAATGAACATAAAGTTATGCTGATGCCTTTGGCTGGTTATTATTCCCATTCTATGGTTGCCGGCGGTTTGCTGCTTATGTCATAAACTACCCTGTTTATTCCTTTGACGTTATTAATTATTTCATTTGAAACATAAGCGAGGAAATCATAAGGCAAATGCGCCCAATCTGCTGTCATACCATCTACTGATGTTACCGCCCTTAGTGCAACGGTAAATTCATACGTTCTTTCATCGCCCATTACCCCTACACTTTTTACAGGAAGTAAGATTGCGCCTGCCTGCCAAACGGTTGCATACAAATCATATTTTACCAATGCATTTGTATAAATGGCGTCTGCCTGTTGCAACAATTGTACCTTTTCTTCAGTTACTTCTCCTAAAATTCTAATAGCTAATCCGGGACCCGGAAATGGATGCCTGTTCAAAAGATCCGAAGGAATTCCAAGTTCCGCTCCAACCCTTCGCACCTCATCTTTGAATAGAGAGCGAAGTGGTTCAATCAATTTCAGTTTCATATAGTCTGGAAGCCCACCCACATTATGGTGAGACTTAATCGTCATTGAAGGCCCATGAACGGAAACAGACTCTATCACGTCCGGATAAATAGTGCCCTGGCCCAAAAATTCTATTCCTTCAAGCTTATGTGCTTCCTGGTCAAAAATTTCTATAAAGCATTTGCCGATTGCTTTGCGTTTTTCTTCCGGATCAGGTTTGCCGGCAAGCTTCGCATAGAAATGATCTCTTGCATCAATTCCTGTAATATTTAAACCAATGCTTTTGCAAGAATCAAGCACCTGTTCAAATTCATTTTTTCTTAGTAAACCATTGTCCACAAAAATTCCGAAAAGGTTCTTGCCGATAGCGCGATGGATAAGCGTGGCTGCTACCGTTGAATCAACGCCGCCACTTAAGCCCATCACCACTTTTCTATCACCAATTTTTTCTTTGATTTCTGCAATCGTCTCGTTAATAAAATGAGCCGGGGTCCAATCCTGCTTGCATCCGCAAATGGTTACTAAAAAATTCTTTATTATTTTTTTACCCTCAGTTGAATGGTAAACCTCCGGGTGGAACTGCAAGCCATATAATTTAATACCGCTTTCTTCATTTTTGAAAGCCGCCACCGGAATGGAATGTGTATTTGCCAAAAGCGAAAAGTTTTCAGGCAACCTCGTTACAGTATCGCTATGACTCATCCATACATCAGTATCATTTTTTACATCTTCTAATAATAAATCGGTCTTAGTTAACTGCAGCTTAGCTCTCCCGTATTCACGCTTATCACTTTTTTCTACAAGACCTCCATACAACTTAGCAGTAAGCTGTGCACCATAACACACTCCTAACACAGGCACATTCCCCGCTAATATCTTTACATCAACAGATGGAGCGTTTTCCTCATTTACAGAAAAAGGAGAGCCGGAAAGAATAATACCTTTCAAATCTTCAGTAGACGTAATCTCTTTATTAAATGGGATGATTTCACAATACACATTTGCTTCCCGAACGGCCCTGGCAATTAGTTGAGTGTATTGTGAGCCGAAATCGAGGATCAGAATTTTTTCTGTCATTTGCTGCGAAGTTAGAAAGTTTATTGAAGTTTGTAAATTGCATTCTCTTTAATCTTAAAAAAATTAAGAATGAAAAAATTTGTGGCTATTATTTGCTTTATGATATTTGGCAGCGGATGTTATATTGGCTGGAACGGCGAGTCTTATACAGGTAATGGAAATGTTCGCACTGAAACAAGGAACACAGGGAATTTTACCGGAATAAAAACGTCCGGTTCTATCGATTTGGAGATCAGTTCTGGTGATCAATATTCTGTAAAGGTTGAAGATGATGAAAATATTTTACCGGTAATTATTACAAAAGTTGAAAATGGAACTTTAAATATTTATTACAAAAACAATACTTCGATAAGTGATGATCATGCTAAGGTTTATATCAAAGCTCCTTCTCTTGATAAAATAATTTCTTCAGGATCAGCAAATATTATCATAACTGACGTGATTAAAAATTCCCGCGAAATTGAAATTTCTGTTTCGGGTTCTGGAGATATTAAAGGTGGAGTAGATGCCCCAAAAATATCGGCATCCATTGGTGGTTCGGGAAATGTAGCTTTGGATGGCCACACCAAAGATTTCGAAGGAAGGGTAAGTGGCAGCGGGGATTTAAACTGCAGCGGCCTGCAAAGTGAAAATGCCGAAGTGAGCGTTTCCGGCAGTGGGAATGCACACGTATTTGCCAGCGTAAGCCTCAAAGCGAGGGCGAGTGGAAGTGGAGATGTGTATTATCGGGGCAACCCCTCTTCTCCTGAAATACATACCTCGGGTAGTGGTTCGGTGCAGCCGGAGTAACCTGATTTAAAAAATAGATTAGAATTGTCATGTTGTCAGCGGATTCAATGTGGCATTTTTTTTGGGAACAATGAAAAAAATTTTAAACAATGCAAAAAGGAAGTATAAGAGTACAGACGGAGAATATTTTCCCGATTATTAAAAAGTTTCTCTACAGTGATCATGAAATTTTTATTCGCGAGTTGGTGAGTAACGCAGTGGATGCCACGCAAAAATTAGGAACGCTTTCTTCTATTGGCGAGGCAAAAGGAGATATTGGAAATATTGACATTAGTATATCTATTGATAAAGAAAAGAAAACGCTTACCATTTCTGATAAGGGTGTAGGCATGACAGAAGAAGAAGTTGATAAATATATAAACCAGGTAGCCTTCAGCGGCGCCGAAGAATTTCTTGAAAAATATAAGGGTAAAAATGAAGCTAATATAATCGGGCATTTTGGTTTAGGGTTCTACTCATCATTCATGGTGAGTGAAAAAGTTGAAATTGTTACGAAAAGTTTTAGAGAAGATGCAAAGCCGGTAAAATGGGAATGCGATGGCAGTCCCGAGTTTACACTGGAAGAAACAGAAAAAGAAAGCCGGGGGACAGATATTATCCTTTACATAAATGAAGAAAGCAAAGAATTTCTTGAGCCTGAAAGAATAAGGCATATACTTGAAAAGTTCTGTAAGTTTTTGCCGGTTCCCATTAAGTTCGTTAGTGAGGACTCCGATGGAGAGGATAAGCAAATAAATAATACAACACCTGCATGGACAAAAAAACCTGCAGATCTCACGCCACAAGATTACCAGGATTTTTATAAAGAGCTTTATCCTTTTAGTGAAGCTCCATTGTTTTGGATACATCTTAATGTTGATTATCCTTTTAACTTAACAGGTATTCTATATTTTCCAAAAATTAAACAGCGCTTCGAAAATCAAAAAGACAAAATACAATTATACAGTAACCAGGTATTCGTGACCGATGAGGTAAAAGACATTGTGCCGGAATTCCTGATGCTGCTTCATGGTGTGATTGACAGCCCTGATATCCCGTTGAATGTAAGCAGGAGCTACCTGCAAGGAGATCCCAATGTAAAAAAGATCAATTCTTATATTACCAAAAAAGTGGCTGATAAACTCGAAGAAATTTTTAAAGCCGATAGGAAAGCTTTTGAAGAAAAATGGGAAAGCCTTGGAATTTTTGTGAAGTATGGAATGATAACGGAAGATAAATTTTTAGAAAAGGCAAATAAATTTAATTTATTTGAAGACGCAACTGGTGGGAAATTTTACACACTCGATGAATATAAATTGGCGGCCGAAACATTGCAGAAGAATAAAGAGGGCAAGTTGGTGATGCTTTACACAACTGACCCTGTACAACAAAA
>JBBSBD010000107.1:0-19412 GCA_038251675.1 Chitinophagales bacterium
TAATTCCGTTGTCTCATCTGTTGAGTCATCTAAAACCTGGATTTGTTTTTTATGCGAGGGATACTCTATGTTAACAGCCGCATCAATAAGCCGCTCTACTACATATTTTTCATTGTAAACAGGTAGTTGAATGGTTACTGTTGGGAGCGCTTCAATGTGTATGGGCGGGAAATCTTTTTCCTGCTTTTTCTTTGACAATAAATATTTCACAACCAGGAAAGCCTGTGATATACTATATAAGAAAAGAAAAAGAACCGCAAGAGCATACAAGGCCAACACAAAAATCATCAGGATATGTAGCATTTCATTAGGTATCATCGCCATGTTTTGTAAGACAAAATTACAATTTAACTTCTATGCCTTTGTTTCCTATCAATATCGGGTTATCAGTCACCCTGTTATCACCATCCAGGTTTTCCAGGTTAAGCACGCCCCGTGGGCATACTGATGAACAGATACCACATCCAACGCAGGAAGCCCGCACTATATTTTGCCCGCGTTGTGCATACCATTTTACATCTATCCCCATTTCGCAATAAGTAGAGCAATTACCGCAGGAAATACACTGCCCGCCATTTGTAGTGATACGAAACTTTGATTTATATTTTTGAAAAATGCCCAGTATCGCCGCCATGGGACATCCAAACCTGCACCAGACTCTTCCCCCGAAAATAGGGTAGAAACCTGTTCCTATAACGCCGGCGAATATTGAGCCGATGAAAAATCCATACCATTGCGCAAAACTTCCTGAAATACTTCCCAGCAATGCTCCCTGGTATGCCGAATTGATCCATAGTAACGCCGTTGTAACCGTTACAAATATCAACACGCTGTAGATACTTATCCTTTCAATTTTCCACGCTTTTAAAGATTTATTGGAAAGCTGCCTGTATGGGTCACCCATGGTTTCAGCAAGGCCGCCACAACCGCACACCCACGAGCAATACCAGCGCTTGCCGTATTTATAAGTGAGGAATGGTGTGGCGATAAAAGTCATTACGGCGCCCCAAAAAACCATGAATATTCCAATGCCCCCATTATTGAAAAGGCTATATACATCGCCGGGAAACAGGTAATTATATTTTAGTGGCCAGAAATAAGAAAAATAAAACTCAGGCTGGTTTAATTTTTTTAATACAGCCGGAATTAAGAAGGCAAAACCAGTTTGAAAAAACATAACTGAAATGGTTCTCACCACCTGGTAGCGGCTGTGCCGGTATTTAGCGATAAAGCGAATGCCCATAATTAATATGGCTATGGTGTACATACTTCCATATAAAAACCAATGGTCGGCGGGCTCACCTCTTAAAAAATTACTGATAGGATCCATAACCTGTATCATACCAGTTAATGTGTAGGGAAACCAATATAACAAAACGTAGAACCCGGTGAGAAATATGCCAAGTGCAAATGCATATATCCCGCGTGATGTCATTTTATCAAACATTATATGGTTGTTCTTAATACCTGCTTTTTCTTTGTATAGTGGAAAGGCATACAAGATTCCGCCCGCAGAACCCAATATAAAAGTGCAAAGAAGGCCGGTGGTGCTATTTACAAGATCTCCATTAATACAAATGACAATAAAAAACAGGAGAGAGAGCGTAACCATTGCTACAGCCACTTTTTGAATGATGCCTCCTTTAGGATGCTCTGCAAGGGATAAAGAAATTGAATCGTTCATGTCTGTTTTCCTTTTTTATTTATGATTTTGGATGCTTTATGTAAAATGCTTCCCTGATATTTTTTTCGTGCCGTTCAAAAAATTCCGGATCAAAATTCGCAAGATGTAAGTGATCAATAACGTAGTTAATAGTTTGTTTTTCTGAAAGCCATTTGTCGAACAGGGCATGCCTCAATCTTATTCCAAAAGAATTAACGCCCTTGCAAACTTTTGTGCTTGCATCCCAGGCAAAGCGAATTAAGATTTCTTTTTGCGGATGCTTCCAGAAAAATTGCAGTTCATTTTCCGAAGGATTAGGGAATACATCACCGTAGGTCTGGTACTCTATGTCGAAGAATTTTGCAGAATTAAACCATGGCCCCGGGTTATAGGAAGTTTTTATACCGCAAAGTGTTTGTGCCAATGTTTCGCCATGCATGCGGGCTGTGTACCAAACCTGTTCAATCGCTTTCCTGTTATTCACGGGATTTATGAACTGTGCGCAATCGCCAATGGCAAAGACTCCAGGGACGGTCGTTTCAAAATGCTTGTCTATTAAAACTCCCTTGTCTGTTTCTATATCGCTATCCGCTAAAAAATCAATGTTAGGTTCTACGCCGGTTGTAATGCCTACAAATCCGCAGGGTATTTTTTCATCCTTATTTGTGGTTACCGCCATTACTTCCCCAGCTTTTCCCGCTATCACTTCCTTTAATTCCGTTTCATACAAAATTTTTATGTTATGCTGTACAAGATGGCTGCCGATCATAGAAGCTTCCGCGGAAGGAAGAACACCGCCCCAGAAATTTTTTTCACGAACCAGGAATGTAACATCGATTTTTCTTGAGTGAAGCATTTCAGCGAGTTCTACTCCAATCAAGCCACCGCCTACAATAATTGCATGAGTTATACTTTCTGTTGTTTTTGTAATTGTTTCAAGATCCTGCAGACTGTACAAGCCGGCAACGCCCGGGATATCTTGCCCCGGCCATCCGTATTTTTTTGTTTTACTTCCGGATGCTATAACTAATATGTCATACCTGATAATTTCTCCATCATCCAGCTCAAGGAAGTTTGATTTTGTATCGACTCTTGTTACATAATTTTGCAGTAAGTGAAAACTATTTTTCTCCCAAAACCAATCTTCATAGGGCTTAATATTTTCATATTTCATGTGGCCCATGTAAACGTACATTAGAGCAGTGCGTGAGAAAAAATGCTTTGATTCAGATGAAATAATGGTGATAGGATCTTTCGATTTCTTCCGAATATTTCTTGCACAGGTGATGCCTGCGATACCGTTTCCTATAATAACTATTTTGCGTTTCTCAGCCATTGGACAATTTAGAAAATAAAAACGATGAAAATTTTTTCATCGTTTTCTATAACATAAACCGTAATTACTTTTGTTCATTCAGGTTCCAGTCGTAATCCAGGTAATCTATATCAGCATTCCTGTTTATTTTAACCGGTGCATACTTATTCAGGAAATCAATTTTACCGCCGGTCTTTGTAAAGTCCTTTCCATACCAGCTAAATATTTTTGATATCTGCACTTTATCGGGAGTTATTATATTTTTTGATTTATCAGCAAGAAACGCACGTGCCTGTTCGTCCAGTTGCTTATCCAGCTTATCTGCTTCATAAGCTTCGTCGCGAAGTTTAGGGCAACTCATAGAAGCACAATTTAAGGCGAAATGCATACGCGGCTCAGTAAATTTCTTTCTTAATGTTTTATGTTCTATATCATTTAAAGAAAATTTATCATTCCCTATTTTAAAGAAGTTTTTGTCCCAGGGTGTATTTATAAAAATTACCTGCACATCCGGGCCGATCTTTTTTATACCTGAAACAGGATAGTGCATAGTAATAAGTTTTACTGTAAATGCATTGTAAGCATTGAACCAATAGGCCAACTGTTCGTTTTTACTCCATGTATCGTTCGGCGGGTTGTTGGTAATTGTTGAAAGGTAAGCGTCCAGTTCTTTAATGTCTTTAATGAATCCTTTATAATTCACCAGCCCATCACTGTTTACGTATTTTTTAAGCAATTTTGTCCAGGCTTCATGACTGGGCGGGTTACCAGCGCCTGCCGGCGAAAAGTCTTCACGGGCTGCTGCAATGTTAACGGAACAAGTAATAAAGAGAATGGTTAAAAGAGATAATAGTTTTTTCATGAAATTTTGTTTGGTGTAGTTTCATATACGGAAAAATAAAACCCGGAGATTATGTGGAAAGTTAAACAAAACCAAAAGCAAAATGATTACATTCAAATTAATTGTATTACTTGAACTTCTTCCCCAAATTCAAAAAGTGCGGCTTCTAATCTTTCCTTATGTGTATCGGTAATAAAGACCTGGCCGTCATTCTTTTTGCAGACATAATCGAGCAAGTTTTTCATGCGTACTTCATCCAGTTTTTCAAATACATCATCCAGCAAAAGAAGTGGAGGCACTTTGTTAATTGAAAGTAATATTTCAAACTCTGCCAGCTTACACGCAAATAATAAACTCTTTCGCTGCCCTTGTGATGCTGTTGTCTTAAATACATTTTCATTAAGAAAAAAGTTCAGTTCGTCCTTTTGAATACCCGCATTTGTTCTTTGCGTAAGGATATCTTTTTGTCTCGATGATACCAGTAATTTTTGAAAATCACATTCCGCTAACTGGCTGTTATAATCAATAGAGATTAACTCGTCGTTGCCTGATATTTCACCATAAAATTTTCGAATCAATGGCATCAGTTCTTCTGTAAATTTTTGCCTTGTTTTAAAAATATAGATCCCCGGACCAATTAACTGGGCGTCGAGTGCTTCCAGCAATTGTGTGTCGAAAGTTCTTTGGGAAGATTCGTTTTTTAAAAAGCTATTCCGTTGCTGAATCACTTTATTGTAGGTGATCAGGTGCCTGAGGTATTCTGGGTCAACCTGGCTTATTAATGTGTCGAGATATTTCCTTCGTTCCTCGCTGCCACCCGTAATCATTTGGATATCGTCAGGCGCTATCATTACACAAGGAAATTTGCCTATGTGATGCGAGAATTTTATGTAGGCCACATCGTTCAGGAAGAATTCTTTTTTTAGGGACGAACGATAAATGCAAACGATCTTATTTCTTTTTTCTGAGCCCGCATTTTTACTTTCTAATTCAGCTTCCAGGCGAAAGCCCTCAGCGCCGAAATATACGTTTGCAAGATCTGATTTTGAAAAATAACTTTTAGTAAAACAGAGATAGTTTATCGCATCAAGCAGGTTGGTTTTTCCTTTTCCGTTAAGGCCACATATACCCACGATTCGGTGGGTGAAATTAAATGCCTCCGACTGGTAATTTTTATATCCCGTCAGTACAATTTTTGTGAAAGCCATATTCATTTGCAAGATACAAAGTCTCCTCTTTTGAGGTGTCAAAAAAAGCCATGTAGTTATTTTCAGGCTATCTTATCAATTAACCTGCGGTGATAATTTATTTGCCCAAGGTGATAATTTAAATGACTGTATAAATGGATGAGCATAAATTGATTTGACGAAACGACATTATTAAGTGCAACAGGAAAATCTTTTTCAAGATCATCTTTTGAAAGATTATGTAATGCAGTTTTTATTATGGGCATCGTTGCCTCCACATCGCTAATTAATTTTTGGCGCGGTACATTTTTATCAGAAAACTCCCTGTCGCGATCCCGTACATATCCTGTATGGGCAAGCGTGGTACCAAAAAAATGATTCAGGTTGCCGACCAGGTGCAAAACAAGATTGCCTCCTGAATTACTAATGCCTTCCGATGTTATCCAAATATCGCTTTCGGTTTTATAGCTTTGAATTTCCTTTACCAGCCTGTTCATATCCCTTTCAAACAGGCGTTCTATATCTGCCAGCATAAATAATTATTTAGTTATAAAAGGTAAAATTAATTAAATGATTTTACAGGAAGCTGAACTATGATTTCATTAACACAATCATCATTATATTTGCGCCCTATGACAGCAGAACAATTAAAAGATTTAAGAGACCGTATATTGGTTTTGAGGAGGTTTCTTTGACGTTGAGAACCGCCAGCAAAAAATAGATAACGATAAGCAACTTTCGCTTTCGCCCGGCTTTTGGAATGATAACAAAAGAGCTACTTCCATTTTGAAGGAAATAAAATTGAATGAGTATTGGATGAACTTATTCAATAATGTGCAATCAAGGGTTGATGACTTTGCTGTGCTTTTTGAATTCTGGAAAGAAGGAGAGGCAACGGAAGAAGAGGTAAAAGAAGCATACAAGGCTGCCGAAGGTGCCATTGAAGAAGCAGAATTTAAGAGTACACTCAACCAGCCCGAGGATGAAATGCCTGCAATACTACAGATCAATAGCGGGGCAGGTGGCACCGAGAGCCAGGATTGGGCAGATATGCTTTTACGCATGTACCGGATGTATGGAGAAAAACAAGGTTGGAGTGTTACCGAACTCGACTACCAGGCCGGAGATGGTGCCGGTATAAAAAGTGCGACACTCCAGTTTGATGGCCCTTTTGCATTTGGATTTTTAAAAGCTGAGAGCGGTGTTCACCGGCTTGTTCGCATTTCACCATTTGATAGCAATGCCCGGCGGCACACCAGTTTTGCCAGCGTGTATGTGTATCCGTTAATTGACGACACCGTGGAGATAAAAGTAAACCCGGCCGATGTGGAATGGGCTTTCTTTAGAAGTGGCGGCAGCGGCGGGCAAAATGTAAACAAGGTAGAAACAGCGGTGCGATTAACACACAAGCCAAGCGGTATTATTGTCGAGTGCCAGCAGGCGCGTACACAGGGCGAAAATCGGGAAAAAGCTATGACCATGCTAAAGAGCCGCCTCTATGAAGAAGAAATGCGAAAAAGGCAGGAGGTGCTGAATGCGTCAAATGCTACGAAGAAAAAAATTGAATGGGGAAGCCAGATAAGAAGCTATGTTTTTCATCCTTATAAAATGATAAAAGACCATCGTACTGATTATGAAGTGGGGAATATTGGACCTGTAATGGATGGGGAACTTGATGGTTTTATAAAAGCTTATTTAATGATGGAGGCGGATGTTCAATCCTAACCAAAAATGGAAATGAATAGATTTGCAGTCTTAAATAATTTGTTTATTTTCATCCTCGTGGCAAGACGTTGTGTAATACACCAACCTTTACAGTCTTATTTATTCCCCCCAAAAAATGTCATTTTTAACTCTGTGATTCTCGTTTTGAGATGACGAAGATTTTAATAATGATTGCAAAGTATTTATATGAAAACCTTTTTAGGTTAATAAAGAAGATTGCATTGATGTTTTTCCACGCCCTTAATTTTTATATTGAAAAACTAATTAGTGACACCAGGCCCATTGCGGAGTTAAAAGCCTTACGTTCATAAATCACTACTTTTGAACAATCGAAAAAAAAGACTGTTCTGAAGTATAATCTCAAATAGCAAAATAATTATGCCTTCGATTCTCATAATAGATGATGAAAAAAGTATCAGGAAAACTTTAAATGAAATTCTCAGCTTTGAAGGGTATAAAATTGATGAGGCTGCAGATGGCGAAGAAGGACTGAAAAAATTTAAAGAAAAAAATTACGACCTTGTTTTATGCGACATCAAAATGCCCAAACTTGATGGCATCGAATTTCTTGAAAAGGCAAAAGAAATAAATGATGAAACTCCCATCATTATAATAAGTGGCCACGGCAATATCGAAACCGCTGTGGAAGCGGTGAAAAAGGGCGCTTACGATTATATCTCGAAGCCACCCGATCTCAACCGCATGCTTATTACTCTTCGCAACGCAATGGAAAAAAACAGCCTGGTTGCGGAAACACGGGTTTTGAAAAGAAGAGTGAGCAAGGTGCAGGAAATTGTAGGCGAGTCGCAACCCATAAAAATTATTAAAGATACGATAGATAAAATTGCACCTACGGAGGCCCGCATTTTAATAACGGGTGAAAACGGTGTAGGCAAGGAATTGGTAGCAAGATGGATTCACGAGAAAAGCAGCCGGGTGAAGGGCCCTATGGTGGAAGTAAATTGTGCTGCCATCCCGGGAGAGCTTATAGAGAGCGAGTTATTTGGCCATGAAAAAGGGAGCTTCACCTCTGCGGTAAAGCAGCGCATTGGTAAATTTGAACAAGCTAATGGCGGCACATTGTTCCTGGATGAAATTGGGGATATGAGTGTGAACGCACAGGCAAAAGTATTGCGGGCGCTGCAGGAAGGAAAGATAACAAGGGTAGGGGCAGATAAGGACATTAATGTAGACGTGCGTATAATTGCTGCAACCAACAAAGACCTATTGAAGGAAGTGGAAAATAAAAATTTTCGCCTTGACCTCTACCATCGCCTCGGGGTAATTATTGTGCATGTACCTTCCCTTAACGACCGGCTTGGAGATATTCCTTTGTTAGTTGACAGGTTTCTCGAGGACATAGCCAGCGAATATGGCCAGCCGAAAAAGGTGATGGATAAGGAGGCGTTGGAATTACTGGAACAGCACAACTGGACCGGCAATGTGCGTGAGCTGCGTAATGTTGTTGAAAGATTGATTATCTTATCCGGCAAGGTGATTACAGGCGAAGATGTTGAAAGTTATGTCTTGCCAAAAATTACCTAATATAACAAAATTGTATCACTAAATCCTGGAAAATCATGATCAATAACATCTACTGCATTAGTGGATTTGGCGCCGATGAAAGGGTTTTTTCTAAATTGAACTTTGGCGATCATAATGTCCACTTTATTCCCTGGCTTCTGCCGGACAAAAGAGAAAGGCTTTCTGACTATGCGAGGCGAATGGCTGAGAAGATTAGGCACGAGAATCCTGTGCTCCTGGGATTATCCTTCGGAGGAATGATGTGCATTGAAGTCGCAAAATTTATGCGTACCCAAAAAGTCATTTTGATTTCCAGTATTAAATCCCTGCATGAAGTTCCCTTATGGATGAAGCTCGCTGGTAAAGCGCAACTCAATAAAATATTTCCACTGCGTTCTTTCCGTTTATTTGAACCCATTCAAAATTATAACCTCGGGATTGAGAATAATGAAGAGTTACATCTCGTGAGAGAATTTAGAAAAAACATCGGCCAGCAATATACTAACTGGGCTGCTAATGAAATCCTCAACTGGAAAAATACGTGGCAACCCGGAAACCTTTTTCATATTCATGGAAGTAAGGATCACATGTTCCCCATAAGAAATATTAAAACAAAATATGTAATAAAAGGCGGTGGCCATTTTATGATTATGAACAGGGCGGAGAAGGTGAATGAGATGCTTGGAAGTATCTTGTGATGTTAATGTATGATGTGAGGCAATGTATGATGTACGATGCTGTTTCTGATATTTAAAGCTGATCCATATTTTGTACCTGCATTTTAAAAAACCGAACCATGCTGATAATTCGGAAATGACCGATGATGATATAATTATCAGATGTGAAAAACTAGAAATAACAGGGTTTACTATTCTTTAATGCAAGTACAAGATAACTTGTAGCCTGCTATGCCAAATTTTGCAACATTAAAAAGCAGGCAGCTAAAAAAGTTGCGAAATCTCCTGGAAGAAATCTGTAAATGTAGAATTTAGTAGTTCACAATAAGTGAGCAAAATAATAATAGTAATAGGTACTTTGCCATTTTCAATTTTGGAAACTTCGGGACGGCTTACTTTCAATTTGCGGGCAACCGTATCTTGTTTAATTTCATTTTTTTTTCTGAGCGCCTGCAATTTTGCACCAACTATTTCTCTGGGAGTGTAACTCATATTTTAAAATATACACTGCAAATTTCTGTATCTTTTTGTTATTTAAATCTTAATTTTTTTTAATTCGCCTTTCGATACATAATCCCTTGATCGAAAAACCAATGTGCCTTACATGCACATAAAAAACTACGCAAAAAATAAAAGCTATAAATTTTACATATACTTTTATTGTCATTATTTCTTCAATAACTAAACATATTACGGCTGATCACCGGATGGGCTATTTACCTTCGCCCGTAGCAGCGCAGTTATAAAGTGGGGTATTTACATATTAAATTTAAAAAACATGAAAAATTTGAATGTCGAACAAATGGAAAAAATTGAAGCTGGGTTCAGCCTCGCCGCTTTTGCATGTGGTTTTGGAATTGTAGCAATGGTGTTAGCACCTGAAACAATCCCTGTCGCAGGAGAAGCAACAGCTGCGGCTTGTGCAGCAGCAACTCAATAGTATTCAATAAATATTTTTAAAACTTAAATTAAAAGAAATGAAAGTAAGAGATGTAAAACAAATGGAAGAAATTCAGGGCGGCTTTGCCTGGGGTAGCTTTGTTGCTGGTGCTCTATGTGCAGCTGGCTTACTTACTGCAGAATCCGGCGTTGGATTACTTCTTGCAGCAGCTAGCTGCGGAGCTGCAGCAATACCGGATTGATTTTACTCAATAGAATTTAGAATTAATTCCTTTAAATACAAGATGTGACATTATACACATCTTGTATTTTTATACTTTAAAAAGATGAATATTTTTAGAAATGACTATTAAAAAAAAACACATATACTACATTCTTGGTTTAGCATTTATGATTTTGGCCACCTATTATTTTTATCATGCACATTCTAAATTTACTCTTAAAAGTATTGTCATGTTTTTAGTTGGTGTTTCGTATATAGTTTACGCAACTTATCTTAATAAAAAAATTTAACAGAGAAGTGATCTATGAAAATATTAATACATCAATTGTGTAAGGCTTACGGACAAAAAATCATACTTGATAAATTAAGTTTGGAAGTGTGCGGTAACTCTGTTTACTGTTTGCTAGGGAAGAATGGCGCGGGAAAAAGCACCTTGATAAATATTGTTGCTAATATCCTTGAACCCTCAAGCGGCTCTATAATTATTGACGATCTAAATTACCACGAACATGAAATAGCTATTAAAAAAATGATGGGTATTCAAAGTGAGTTTGACCAGGTAATTAATGAATTTAATGCCTTTGATTATTTACAATGGATTGGGTTATTATACAACATGAAAAAAGATGAAATTGACAGGCAAACAAAAAGCCTGGTGGATTATTTTTTTGAAGAAGAAGATGATATAAACCGGCCTGCAAAAGATTTTTCAAGTGGAATGCGAAAAAAGTTAATCCTATGTGCAGCAATATTAAACAAGCCCAGGCTTTTAATTTTAGACGAACCCTTTGCAAACCTGGATCCTATAGCTTCTAAAAAATTATGCGAATTCATAAATGCCTATAAATCCACGGAAAGAATAGTTTTAGTTTCTTCACACGATCTTTTATACGTTGACAGAATCGCAACCCACATTGGTGTTATCAATGATAATCATCTTGTATTTAATGGAACTATGGCAGATTTCAAAAAAAGCAAAGCCGCAAAAATTGACGATGAATTATTGAAATATTTAAGCCAGAAAACAGAAAGTTCTTACTTGTTAAATGCTATAATTTAATTTCATGAAGCTTATTAAGTTCTTAATAGAAAAAAAAATTAGAGCTTACTTTCGATTCACTAATTGGAAGATACTAACAGGTGATTTTCTTTTAGCTTTCATATTATTTTCTTATGCATTAGGCAGTGGATTTTTATATAATATTTCAAATAGCGCAACGAAAAATTCTTTTCACTTTAATTCAGATTTGATATTTAAGGCTATTCCTCTTGCACTAATTATAATTCCTTTGATAATAAAATTTTTCCCTTCTGTTGCTTTAAAAAAATTAATCATTGCACCACAATATCCTTTAAGTAAAATAAGAAAAGCTAGTATTGATTTATTTGCTTTGTCCCTTTCCAGAACCATATATGCTTCTTTGTTTTTTTGTGTTTTTATTTTTTATTTTACGGCTAAGACAGTACCTGCTTATAGTGTAGCTCTCTTATTGTTATTTTGGTTTTCAGGTTTCTTAATTGCAGAGAATATTATTAATGCAGTATCGTGGCATAAATATTTGTATCTATTTATGATTGTTTTGCTATTAATTTTCTGCTATTTAATTGACATTGGCGACCAATTAACATTCACTAAGATCTTACTATTAATTGGAGTTAACTCAGCTTTACTAATACTATATTATCTGTTTTACCAAAAGCGGATAAATGTAAAGCAACGAATTAAAAAATTTGAAATTCAATTAAATCAAAATTACAGCGGACTAATTCTTAAGCTTTTGTTGAGAAACAAAACCTTTAGGCTCGTTACTTCCATGGGGGTTTTTTTTAAATTAGGTTTTATAATTTTTCTTTTCTACAGTTCAAAAAACATTTCGTCCCTGGATCATTTACTTATTAAAGTAGCGCCTTTAATTTTACTCATTTCGCCCGTCATTTTATTTACTTATGTTTTCAACAATATATGGGGCTATTTTCATAGCCTGCAATTGACCCACATTATTGTTAATAGTTCTATAAAGAAAGAAATGAAAACTTTCTTTTCAATTCTTTTGCCTGTTTTGGTAATAGATTTTATCGCCACATTTTCAGTATTAAATATACTCGGATTGTACGAATGGAAAATTCTATTATTTTATCTGGTATGCAGTATTTATTGTATTCCTGTTGGTATTATTAGTTCTTATACAAAATATTTTTACATCACCGGTCCTTTAAATTTTTCTCAAATCCGTGGTAAAACTTCTTTGTTGTATTCTCTAATTTTGATTTTACCAATTATGGGTAGCGGATTCATTTACTCTTATGATAATTATTTATTCTTGACTCTTTCTATTTTACTTCTTATTGCTTTGATTTGCTTTTTGCTTGCTAAAAAATATTACCAACCAATTTTGATCAAAAAACTACGGTCGAACTTAATTAAAAGTAAATAACAATGAAAAATAGACACTATTATGAGTTTAATTTTTGGCATCTGTATTTTGTAATAGCGTTGTTATATACAATAATGATTTTTTTAAACAACGAATTCGTACTTACAAATAGTTATTATTACAATTCATTGGGCGATCAATTGACTAACACCAGAATAACCGATCTCATTGCAATGAAGGAAAAATTTCAATGGGTTACTTATCTTATCGAACCTGTTTTTATACTTCTTAAAATATTAATTATTGCAGGAGTAATATTCACAGGTCTTTGTTTATCGAATTCTGATACAACCTATAAGGATTGTTTGAAAATTGTAGTTTTGGCAGAGTTTATTCCTTTTCTTGGTTTTTTTATTAAAACCGCTTTCTTTTTAATTTTTCCGCCAAAATCACCAACTGTCTTACAATTTTTCAGCCCTTTATCTTTATCTCAACTTTTTGATTTAAATAAAATTCCAAATTATTTTATTTACTCCATTCAACAGATAAATATTTTTGAAATCGTCTATTGGATACTTTTAGCATTTGGTATAAAGACTTTTACTAAATGGCAATGGAGTAAATCTTATAAAAAAGTTCTTGCTACATACGGCAGTGCATTATTTATTTGGATATTGTTTATTATGTTCCTCAATTTAGAAATCGGTTGAAATTGAAAAAATTTCTCAAAACATTAGTGTACATCTTAATTCTTTCAGCAGTAAGTTTTTTAGTATATAAGATTGTTTATGAAATAAAATCCAAGCAGCAATCTGAGAAAAATACAAAGGTTATTCCGCAGTTTAGTTTCAATACGATAAATAATGGCGCTTTTACCAAACAAAATATACACGACACTCTTGGCAATGTGATTTTTCAATTATTCAGTCCTGATTGTGAGCATTGCCAATACATGGCACAAAGCATCGTAAAAAATAAAGAGAAACTAAAAGATGAAGAAATTATTATGGTCACTCCATTTGGTGATAGCAGCTCCGTTAAAAAATTTGCGCTGAATTACGGCCTTAATTCACTAAGTAATGTTCATTTGCTTCTTGATACACATGCTGATTTTTTTAAAATATTCGGTTCTTCTTTAGTGCCTTCATTTTATGTGTATAAAAATAACAAGCTGATAAAAAGCATTAAAGGCGAAACTAAAATTGAAAATCTTTTGAATTGAAATTATCATCTGAACATAAAATCCTTCAAAAAAAATTCGTCCATCAGCAAGGCCAATCCGATTGCGGCGTTGCTTGCTTACTTTCATTAATAAATTATTATGGCGGCCATAATAATTTGGAAAATTTGCGCAAGTTGAGCGGCACTAATGTTACCGGCACCACCCTGCTCGGTTTATACCAGGCTGCTAACCAAACTGGCTTTACTGTCGATGGCTGCGAATCGGATATGGAAGCCTTAATCAACCACAATCAGCCCTGCATTCTTCATGTAACTATTAACAATATGCTGGGGCATTATGTAGTGTGTTTTGGGTCTGTCCTCCAGAGTTTGTCGGTGGAGAGGGCGGGGGTGAGGTTCATCATCGGCGACCCTGCCAAAGGAATCATTTATATGTCGCAAACGGAATTGCAAGAAATATGGAAATCAAAAACATGCCTTGTTTTAGAACCTAATGAAAATTTTAAAAAATCCAAAGAGATTAAACATGAAAAAAGAAAATGGATCATTACGTTAATTAAAAATGATTACCCGCTTCTTGCAATCGCTGCCGGGTTAGGAGTTGCCGTTGCGGCTTTAAGTTTGGTAATGGCTATATTTTCCCAAAAGCTTATTGATGAAATATTACCCAAAAAGGAATTTACAAAACTCTATCTTGGTATTGCGCTGGTATTTTTTTTATTGCTTATAAAAGAAGGCCTGTCTGTGCTGCGACAATATTTCCTTATCCGGCAGGGAAAAGATTTTAATATCCGGATTATTGATTTCTTTTATCATCATTTATTGCGGCTTCCCAAATCTTTTTTTGATACAAGAAAGATGGGCGAGTTCACCGCCAGGCTTACCGATACAAGCCGCATACAAAGAGTTATCAGCCAGTTGGCGGGCAGCACGGCCATAGATGCCTTAATGGTAATAGTTTCCACGGTTTTTATTTTCGTTTATTCATGGCAGGTGGGTATCGGTTGTTTAATTGCAATGCCCTGTTTTTATATGCTCATTTATTTTCACAATAAAAGAATAATAGAAGGGCAGCGCAGCATTATGGTGAGCTATGCCATGGCTGAAGGAAATTATATTTCAACATTGCAAGGTATTGAGCCGATAAAAAATTCCAATAAGCAAGAACTCTTTTCAACAACCAATAAAAATATTTATGAAGTATTTCAAAATAATATTTTCTCATTGGGCAAGATTCAAATAACGATTTCTTTCCTGGCCAATACTTTTGGAGTAATTTTTATAATTGCCGTGCTTACTTTTTTAAGCAGCAGGGTATTGTATGGGCATTTAAAAACCGGCGAGTTGATTGCTGTTTTAACTATGTTAGGTTCATTACTGCCGAGCGTCGCAAGGCTGGCATTAATTTCCATACCAATCAACGAAGCAAAAATTGCCTTTGATCGTATGTTTGAATTTACCGGTATTGAGCCGGAAAAGGAAGAAGATGCAATCGGGGAAATTGATTTTCAATCTTTGGGAGTGCAAAACTTGTCTTTTAGGTTTGCCGGTAAAAGCAGGCTTTTGCAAAGTGTAAATCTTGAAGTTTGCAAAGGAGAAATTATAGCGCTTATGGGTGAAAACGGTTGTGGCAAAAGCACACTGTCTCAAATTTTGCAAAAATACTATTTGCCCGAATTCGGTGAAATTATCATCAACAAAACAAAAAAATTAAAAGAAATTTCTTTTCAGTCATGGCGCAATGTTGTAGGTATCATTCCGCAAAACATTCACATCTTTAATGGCACTGTGTTAGAAAATATTGCATTTGATGATGTAAAAGAAAATCCAAAAGCTATCACGGATTTTTTGCAGGAATATGGATTTACTTCTTTTATAGAAAGCCTGCCGCAGTCTTATATGTCATTGGTAGGCGAGGAAGGCATCAACTTATCCGGTGGGCAAAAACAAATGATTGCCTTTGCAAGAGCGTTGTATCACCAGCCTCAATTGCTTATTCTTGATGAAGCCACAGCCGCTATGGACAGGCAAAGCGAACAGTTTGTATTGCATCTTTTGCAAAAACTAAAAAATAATATGGGGATTATTTTTATCACACATCGCCTGCATATTTTAAAATCTTTCTGCGATAAAATCTACATCCTCGAAAAAGGAGCCATCTCTGCCAAAGGAAATCACTCTCAACTTTTAGAAAGCCAAAACTTGTATAGTAGTTATTGGAATGATATTATATGAGATTAGTTTATTTTTTGAAATACTCTGTATAATTTAAGAAAAATACACTACACTTTAATGAGGAAGCCTTATTTCAGGTTTTATTGGATTCCGGCATAAAAAAGATAATCTTAAATTACTAAAACAACCTTGTTAAACTAATGATAACAATTTTCCTTTCATTTTTTATTAAGAAATTTTAAACATTACATTTGTTTCATTTTAAATAATTAACTATATGAGTATAGGTTTACTTTTATTTATTGTTGCAACCATTGCTGCTTTTTGGGGCTTGTACGGGATGTTTAAGAAGGCGGACATTACTCCATGGAAGGCGCTTATCCCTTACTACAATACCTGGTGTATGGTGGAAAAAATGCAGCTTAAAAAAATATGGTTCTTCCTGCAGTTCGCTCCTGTTGGAGGTCAGTTTATCACCATTTGGATCAATATAAAATTTGTAGAACATTTTGGGCGTTTTGGCCTTTGGCATCACTTTCTTACCGCTTTTTTACCTTTTATTTATTTTCCTTACCTGGGCTTTTCAGATAACGAACGATATGCAGGCATCCCGGTGGTAAAAAACTATAAGAAGGGCGCCGCACGTGAATGGATAGATGCTGCCGCTTTTGCAATTGTGGCTGCCACACTCATACGCACTTTTGTTTTTGAAGCTTATACAATACCTACTCCCTCCATGGAAAAGACATTACTTGTGAACGATTTTTTGTTTGTGAGTAAGTTCAGTTATGGCCCAAGAATTCCGATGACGCCAATTGCAATGCCATTTGTGCACCATACAATCCCAGGGTTAAATACCAAATCTTATGTAGAGTGGATTAAGATTCCTTATACCCGTTGGTTTGCGAAGCCGGTGAAAAGAAATGATGTTGTGGTATTTAATTTCCCCGTGAACGATACTTTGATAAACGATGAAATTAATTTTGGTTCGAGAGTAACTTATTACCAGGAAATCCAGCGCAGGATGATCATGGAACATATTTCTGAAGACGAAGCCAGGGCACGGGTTCGGGATCAATATGGCGATATGATTATAACACGCCCCGTGGATAAAAGGGAGAATTTTATAAAGCGATGCACGGCCATAGCCGGGGATACCATACAAATAAAAAACAGGGTTATTTATATTGATGGTGTAGCACAGCCATTTCCTCCCTTTCATGAATTTAAATATACCGTAACGACTACCGGCCCCCTTGATCCTGATCAGTTAAACGGTATGGGGATACAGGACAACTACGATGACATGAATAAAAACCAGGTATCACAGATTTCAAATACCCAATATGAAATAAGTATGACGGATGCTGAGGTGGCGTCATTAAAAATGCTGCCTGCGGTAAAGAGCATTGAACCGGTTATTCATTCCGGCGAAGAAAGCATCATTCTATTCCCATACGTCGCTGCCAACAACTGGAGCGAAGACAATTATGGCCCCATGTGGATTCCTAAAAAAGGAGCAACTATACAACTTACGCCTGATAATGTGTTGCGTTACAAAAGATGTATTGCCGTTTACGAAGCAAATAAATTTGAAGAAAAAAACGGCCAGTACTTTATTAATGACAAGCCTGCTACTTCTTACACCTTTAAGATGGACTATTATTGGCTTATGGGAGATAACCGCCACAACTCACTTGACAGCCGCTTCTGGGGTTTTGTGCCCGAAGATCATGTTGTAGGAAAGGCGTCTCTTATCTGGTTTAGCTATGATAGTGGGCCAAGGTGGAGCAGGATTTTCCAGAAGATTAAATAAATAGCATAGTTCCCTCGTATTTATTTGTATATAGCTTTACGAAGTATAAGCCTGGTTCTTATTTGAGCTTATTATCCATTCCGTTACTTTGGTATGTCCACTCCTGTTCATAAATTTTATATTCTTTTCTTCGAAAATTATACAGAGACGCTATTGTTATCCGGACTGAAATCATAAGCCGGTGATAAGATCATAAAATCAAAGTGTTGGATTAACTTTTCCTTTACAAAAAAAATATTTTTTCTACCCAACTATCATGAGAATACGTGCATCTCCTCATTGCATCACACTAAAATTCTTATGGTTAAATTATTTATCGTTACTGCGTTATTCTATTTCTCTTTTAATCCTGTGTGGATAAATAATCTTGATACTGCCAAGTCAAAGGCCCGCAGTGAAAAGAAATTGATCCTGCTGAATTTCTCAGGTTCTGACTGGTGTATTCCTTGTATACACCTGCGACAGGATGTTTTTGATACCGATGTCTTTACTAAATATGCATCAGAGCACCTTGTGCTTGTGAATGCGGACTTTCCCAGGAAAAAAAATAACCAGCTTTCCAGCGAACAACAGGAACTAAACAATGAACTGGCAGATAAGTATAATCCCGATGGGAGCTTTCCATTTACTCTTTTACTGGATAGTGATGGCAATAAAATAAAGATTTGGGATGGATATTATAAAAACGGGCCTGAGGATTTTGTAAGAGAGATCCAATCAATTATCGAATCAAACTAAGTAAATGCTTCCACAGGTTTTTAAAAGAGAGGCCAAATTAATGGGCAACCAGTTTGAGTTGACCGTAGTGGCGCATACACCGGAGTGGGCGAATGAAATGATAGACGAAGGGATAAAAGAAATCAGGAGAATTGAAAAATTGCTAACCACTTTCAGCGAAGATAGTGAGACCAACCTCGTAAATAGAAATGCGGGAATAGTGCCCGTAAAAGTAAGTGAGGAAATGTTTAAAATAATAGAAAGGAGCCTTCGTATATCCTCAATAACACAAGGTTCTTTCGACATTACCTATGGCAGTATCGACAAAAGGCTTTGGAATTTTGATCAAACAATGACGTCTCTTCCCTCACCGAAAAAAGCAAGAAAAATGGTAAGGCTCATCAATTATCAAAATGTTTTGCTCGATAAGGAAAATCAAACGGTTTTTTTGCGGGAAAAGGGTATGAGAATCGGCTTTGGTGGAATTGGTAAAGGATATGCGGCTGAAATGGCAAAGGAAGTACTCAAAAAGAAATCTGTAACCAGCGGGATAGTAAATGCCTCCGGAGACCTCACCACCTGGGGCACACAGCCCGATGGAACTCCCTGGACAGTTGGAATAGTTCACCCCGATTTTAAGGGATATCCCTTCTCCTATATGAACATTAGCGATATGGCAGTTGCTACCTCTGGCAACTATGAAAAATATGTAATGATAGATGGAAAAAAATACTCACATACGATCGATCCCCGAACAGGCCTTCCCGTGAGCGGTATTAAAAGTGTTACCATCATTTCTCCCAATGCAGAGATTTGCGATGCCATGGCAACACCAGTAATGATTATGGGTATTGACCACGGGCTTAATCTCATAAACCAACTGAAGCAGGTGGAATGTGTGATTATAGATGATAACAATAAAATTTATACTTCCAAAAACATAAAATGTTCCTAATAATTTTTAAATGAAAAAACGAAAATATCTTTTGCCTTTTGTTGGCATAATGGTTCTATGTATTGCAACAGGTTGCGCTAGTGTGAAGCCCTACCAGAAAAATAAAATAAACGATTCCGAAATGGAATTAAGCGCAA
>JBBSBD010000108.1:0-19014 GCA_038251675.1 Chitinophagales bacterium
AAGAAATTCACGAAGAATATTTGCCCTTGCTCTTGTTGTATCCTTTTCATTTTTCGTGGCCATGTAAGAGGGGCACATGGTGCCACCGGATAAATGCGTTTTACGGCAATCACCAGAGCCGTTGCACTGCTCGGCATGTTGTAATACATTTTGTTTGCTGAAACGAAAAACCGTTTTGATCTCAGGTGTTTGCTGCCCCGGCTTGTAACGAAGCATTGTGTTCATCGGGGGCGTGTTCACGATCTTATCAGGATTGAAAATGTTGGCAGGATCCCATGAATGTTTGATCACCTTTAGCAGTTCATAATTTTTATCACCTATCATTTGTTTAATGAACTCGCCACGCAATCTTCCATCACCATGTTCACCACTCAACGAGCCATTATATTTTTTAACCAGCGTCGCAATCTCTTCCGCAATCGTTCTGAAAAGTCGGTTGCCTTCTTCTGTTTTAAGATTTAATATAGGGCGTAAATGAATTTCACCGGAACCTGCATGTGCATAATGAACGGCGTGTAAATCGTATTTCTTTAATATCAAATTAAACTCCGCAATATAGGCTGGCAGATCGTTTACATCTACGGCGGTATCTTCAATCACAGGCACGGCTTTAGCATCTCCGGGAATGTTGCCAAGTAAGCCGAGGCCTGCTTTGCGAAGCGACCATATTTTTTTTGTGTCGTCTCCAAATAGTAACGGAAAATGATAACCCAATCCTGCTGCACGCATTTCTTCTTCAACGCTTTTTGCAATAGCATTTATTTCTTCACGTGTTGCTCTTGCGAATTCAATCACAAGAATTGCCCCCGGATCACCTTGCACAAAAAACCGGTTCTTTCTTTGTTCGATATTGTCTTTGGTGCATTCAAGAATATAACTATCTATGAGTTCGCTTGCACTTGGCTTATGTTTTAATGCAATAAGATTTGCCCTCAATGCTTCATCAATAGAATTAAAATGAACACACAACAATCCAATTTCTTTTGGCGGTAAGGGAACTACATTCAATTTTATTTCGGTGATGAATGCCAGTGTACCTTCGGAACCTGAGATCAATTTGCAAAAATTAAAATCAGCTTCTCCTGCAGTAAATGGTGCGGTATCTAACAGAACATCTATCGCATATCCTGTGTTTCTTCTGTGTATCGTTTTCTTCGGAAATTGTTTTCTTATTTCAACCTGGTTGTCATAGTTGCTTAACAGGTTCCTGGTTGTTTTATAAATATTTGATTCCAGCGTATCGCCTTCGCATTTGTTATGAAACTCATCAATGCTTAAAGACTTAAATATAGTTTCAGAACCGTCGCTCAGTATCGCATTTACTTCAATAGTATGTTCTCTTGTGCTGCCATACACAACCGAATTGGATCCGCAAGAATTGTTACCAACCATTCCTCCCATCATCGCCCTGTTTGCCGTAGATGTTTCAGGCCCAAAAAATAAACCATGCGGTTTCAGAAACATATTCAACTCATCACGTATAACGCCGGGCTGTACACGCACCCAATGCTCTTCTGTGTTAAGCTCAATTATTTGAGTAAAATTTTTGGAAACATCTACAATAATTCCATTTCCCACAACCTGCCCCGCAAGTGATGTGCCAGCAGTCCTTGGAATAACAGATGTATTTTCTGTTCCCGCAAAAGCGATAATTTTTTTAAGGTCCTCAATCGACTTTGGTATGGCTACGGCCAGGGGCATTTCCCTGTAAGCCGATGCATCTGTTGCGTATAATATTCTTGTTTTATCATCCAGGAACAAATCTCCCTCAACCTGGCGGCCTAACTCTTTCAGTCTTTCCTTCATATTTCTTCAATTGCTTTTTTGCAGAGTCGTAAAATTAAATCGTTTTCAGGTAGTGTAACATCACGGTAAAATATTTTAATAAATCGTGCGAAGAAAAAAAACTTTGATTCAAACACTATCCGTTCTTTATTGAACGGGTATAATCAAAATTACAGGTGAACCGGATTAGTTTTTACCGGTGGAATTTCTTAATGAAGCGTCAAATATTTTGTCAAATGTATTTTGAAAAACAATTCCCGAGGGCTTGCCTAGTGCCTGGTATATTTCCTGGTAACATTGTTCTTTCATCTTTTCTTTATCGCTTTTTTCATCTGACGCGATCATTAATTTTATGATACCTTCCATCTCCCCTGTTGAATCGAAGTAGGGATTTATTTGCACAAGCAGCTTACTGCTTTTATCTTCTTTTGAGTAAAATCCTAATTTATACTTTGTACCTGCCGGATTCGCTTCTGCGCTTTTTTTAAAGTCAGCACTGTACAGTAATAAAGTGTCTGCATTAGTTTGTAAAGATTTAATGACCGGCGCGGTGCCCGGCATTTCTGTCTGAAGAAAAAATTTATTCCCGTCCGACACATCGTACGAAGTTTTGTCAAACAGGTACTTGTTTTCCTCAGCAATAAGATTTTTTGTGTTGATAAAGGTTTCGGTGTTTAAGTTAACCGGAACCAAATCATCATCGTCGCCACGCCCGCTTAAGTTATATTCCTTCGATTTCAGGTGAAGGGAAAATTTTACAATTTCCATAACCTTGCTTCCTTCACGTTCTGCCTGCGGGCTTTGCGTAATTATGAATATCCCTTTTCCGGCTATGATCGTTCTCACAAGATCATTTGGCGATGACCATTCAAGCTTATCATTTTCATTAAAATGGCTGCCGGGTTTTAAAATTTCGTTGGTTGATTTATTTTTTACTGTACCATTCACCTTTGTCACTGTGTATTGTGCAAAGCATGGAATAGAGAAAACGGCAAGAAAAAAAATATGGATAATCTTTCTCATAATTTAATTATTTCTTATAAAATAAAACTGACCGCCTTCATTGCCATCCTTTCCAAAAAGATTTAATTCGGGCTGATTATTCGTTTGATTTTTTACACCCGTGAAAATGTAATTATAAAGTTCTTTTGCCGATAGATATTTACTTTCTTTTTGCTCAAGTGTTTTCATAACCATTTCGATAAAAATACTTTTTTCAGGCACTTTTTCCAGGCCGCCGCTTGTGAGTATCTGCCTGCTCTTATATTGATACTGTTTATACTTCGGTAAGTACAAATCATCATTATCCTTTTTATCATCTTCACTCCGCATGGCGGCACTATAGCATGCGTCTGAAATTAATAAAATGTGTTTCGCCGCGCATCCTGCCACTATCTCATCAAGTTTTTGATTGGATATATAATCAATTTCAGGCGCCGTTGCATTAAGAGGAATCCAGTAACCAATTACATCATTGCCGCTCTCCTTGTAGGTTCCATGCCCGGCAAAAAATAATACGAGGTTATCATTTTTATTCAACGACTTTAGCTTTTGATATAACGCAGCTACAATTTCCATGTATCCCTTATCGTAAAGCGTATCTATATCCTGTTCTTCAAATCCATATTCCGACATTAATATTTTTTTATACTCGCGTGCCTCTATTATAGTGTTTGGTAATTTCTTAAGTTTTGGATCGTTGTAGTTGCTGCATGCAATCAGCACTGCATGAAACCGGGGTTTTTCCGCCGGCGGTATTGGCGGTATATCAGGTTCTTCGTTTCTTGCGGGGGCTGAACTTTGTAATTGGTAAACAAAAGAATTGATCTTTCCGGATTTACTTGTACTCTGGATATTTATATCATTTACATCATTCTTCACTTTTACCGCAAAATACCCATCGTCACGCAGTGTAGTCACATCAGTGCCGTTTACGCGCACTGATGATATTCCTGATTTATCATCTATAGTGCCGCTAACGAACATAAGGGTTGCATTGCCGGGTGATTTTTCTACAGTACTTCCATTCAAAACTTTTGGTGAAAGTAGCTTGATCTGTGCCGGTTCATTGCTTGCTACCGCTGCTTTGCTTATAGAACCGGATAGTGAAGTAATTTTTTCAGCAATGCCTCCAAGCTTTGGATTAATGATTTGAGCAACCTTGTAATACTCCAATGCTTTATTTTTTTCTGCAAGTTTTTCGCACACAAAGGCCGTTTTATAAACTACATTAGAGTACTCAAGGCTAAGGGACATTCCCGGTTGGGTCTCGTTCGTTTCTTTATATTCTTTTAGAGATGCTTCCAATAATGGCAAGGCGTCTTTGTAATTTCCTTTTGTTATATAATCGCAACAGGCAGTGATATAATTTTTAAGAAATGACCAGGCTGCAAATTCTTCGAGATAGCTGGTAAGTTTTTGTTCCCTGTATTGATTGTATAAATTGGAAGCTTCCTTCAATTGATCATTTGCCAGGTATACCAATACAAGATTTATGATAAGCGTACTGTAGCCCGGCTTAAAATTTATGGCGCTTTTAAAATCAGAAACAGCCTTTTCATAATTTCCCATTCTATAGAATACCAATGCACGATTATTCAGGGCATCAGAATAATGGGGATTTATTTTTAATGCACTATTGAACGCATCGATGGCTTCATCGTATTTGTGCTGGTTGTAGTATAGCAATCCCTTATTGTTAAAAGCAGTTGTATCTGCGGCATTCAGGCGAAGGGCTTTATTAAAATCATTCAATGCGGAATCGTACTGCAGCATATCCATATATACAGAGCCTCTCTTATTCCAACTTATTCCCGATGATGGATTTAAAGATACAGACTGTGTAAGATCGGTAAGAGCCAGGTCATATTTTTTTTGAAGCATATATACATAGCCGCGGTTACTATATCCTGCTGCATTCTCCGGGTCTTGTTGTATTACCATTGTGTAGTCGCTGGCGGCCAGGTCATACTTTTTTTGATCAAAGAAAATATTGCCACGGTTATTGCGCGGTTCTGTAGATGTAGGATTTATCCTGATTGCTTCGCCGTAATCATTAACAGCGGCATCATAATCAAAAACAGCGTTATAGAAATCACCCCGCTGCGTTAATGCAAAAAATGATTTGGAATCTATTTGCAGGGCTTCATTAAAATCTTTTAGTGCCAGATCTTTCTTCCCCATTTTTTTATAACAGATGGCCCGGCTGGTTATTATGTCAACGTTTTTTGGTGCTTTTTGTAATGCCAGGTTGTAATCTTTTAGCGCAAGATCATACTGGCCTGTTTTAACGAATGCGTCACCACGATTGGATAATGCGTCCGAGGATCCCGGCTCAAGTTTCAAAACTTCTGTATAGTCTTTTATAGCTTCTTCCTGTTTATTAATTTTTACATATACATTACCACGGTTGTAGAAGGCATCAGCATTTTTGGGATTACCCAGTATAGCTTGTGTAAAATCCGCTATGGACATTTCGTATTTGCCCATATATTTATAAAGGTTTCCACGGCTATTCCATGCGTATAAATTTCCCGGATTTATTTGAAGTGCTTTTGAAAGATCGGCAAGTGATGAATCGTTTTGATGAATGATTGAATAACAAATTCCCCGTGCATTTAAGGCGTCATCGTTGCGTGGATCGCGTTGTAAGGTGCTTGTAAAATCCTTTATTGCATTTTGATACTTGCCCTGGTAGTAATAACACATGCCCCTGATATAAAGGGCTCTTACCGATTCAGGATCGTAAGAGAGCGATTCAGAAATATCGCCAATGGCTTCGTCGAATTTACTTTGCCAGTAATAGGTATTGCCACGATTAAACCATACCGTTTTATTTTTCGGGTCGAGGCGTAATGCTTCTGTAAAATCATTCACGGCTTTATCAAGGTCATTAAGCCAGTAATAGTTCATTCCACGGCGGTTCCATGCAGAAGTATCTTTTGCATCTTGCTTTAAAACAGCATTGACATCTGCTAAAGAGCTGTCAAATTTCTGCAGGAAATAATAAGCATCAGCTCTTGTTTTCAAAGCAGGCTTGTTAGCAGGTTCTTTTTGCAACACTTTGTTACAATCTTTAAGCGCCAAATCAAAATCTCCTTTATTATTATATGCCTCGCCGCGTAATATATAATTTGAAATACTATCTGGAAATAATTTTATTTGAAGTGTGTAATGAGAGATAAGTTGCTCGGGGCTATCCGTTTGCGCAAGCAGGCAAAAAGGAAAACATAAGCATAAAGTCAGCAAGAAAGATTTTATTGTCATTTTCTAAAAATGGGCACTCTCTAAGATAAAACTTTTTCAAAAAAATCAATTAGGTTTCTCTTCCTTTGGGAGGTATTTCTTTTGACGGAAATATTCAATACCAGCAAAGATAAACGACGGTAAAAACAAGGCCAAATGCATATTAAATAAAAACAAGGCCAGCAAAGATAACAGGAACATAGAACCGAAGTAAGAAAGATATCCGCGTACGAATTTGATTACATCAGGAGAAAAAACAAATTTGAACTTAAATTTCACCTCGGGCATTTTACTAAACCATGCCAAATAGCTAAGCGCCGAAAATGCAATTAATAATATCACGAGGAACAAATAGCTTACAAAGTGCTCTTTGTTTAAAAGAGACAGATAAATATTAGCAAGTAACACCGAGCCACTCATAGAACCCACCGGTGTTGAGTGTACGTCTTCAGCAAAATTGCCTATTACGACTATTTTATCCTTAAAAATAGTGTCGTAGTCAGCGGGGTTGGCTTCCAAAAGGATAAGCATTTCGCCCAGGTTATAAGATTGTGTAATTTCTGTTTTATTTTCTTTCACATCTTTATCTAAAAGATAAAAGCTTGGCCACACCGCAGGCAGGCACAGGTGGCCGTTGCATGTGGTATAGAGCAAATGATCTTTATATATTGCCGTATCTAATGTCTCATGCAGTGTGACGGGGATTGAATGAATATCTCCATGATCCCAAATCCTGAATTTATTAAAACCGAATCCGAAAGTTTCATAGCCTGAGAAAGCGTAGTGTGCATCATAAAGTGGCTTTATATATTTCCCGCTCCCTCCTTTTATTATTGGTATTACTATTCGCGTATTTTTTTTCAATTCTGCCTGCAGCAGGCTATCAGCCTGTAGATTTATGGAGTAAGGATAATAAAACTGGATATCCAAAACTGTAAACAAAGGCTTAGCGGCATTGTTGTTAATAATTTTGATTATCTGGTATATCTTTTCCCTGTCGGATACTGCTATATTTCCATACTCTGTAGTATCATCGACAAGCGCTACATCTTTACCTGTATTCAGAAAAACAAAATCGGCCTTGCGGTCGGGTTTAGAATTATAAATCTGGTATTTCCAGAAAGAAATTTTTTTAAAAAAACTATCTTCAACAAAAAAGGAGAAATTGAAACTTTGATACGCCCACGTAATTATAAGAATAACTAAACCACTAAGCAGCGACAGCAGGATTTTTCTCCGCATATTCCTTTTAAGTTAGTTTAAAATGATTAAAATTAAGTATAAGATAATTGGATGATAAATATTAATTTACAATCTTCCTATTGTACGACCCCCTCTGGAAAATGAAGTATTGAATATAGTTTCATTTGCTGAAAATATCATATAAACTGTTTATGAAAAAATCTATTACAAAGCAAGCCAGGGGTACAAATCCTGATCATTACACACAGCATCCGGAAGTGTTGAAATGCATCGCAGATCTAAAAAACAAATTTGGTGATAATTTCGAAAAGCTTCTTGTTTCGGATACACTCGATGAAGATGGCCATCAATATGTAAACCTTGTGCAAAAAGGTGGTGGCGTACTAGGGGTGGCGCTGGTAGGCTATACCTACATACTTGAGCAGGCCGGTATAAGATTTTTAAGACTTGCGGGTACCAGCGCCGGCGCTATCAATACTGCAATGCTTACTGTGATTGGCAAAAAAGAAGATGCGAAATCTGAAAAAATATTGGGGTATTTATGTGATCTTGATTTTTTTAATCTGGTAGATGGGCGGCCGGTAATACGTTGGCTTATTAAAACATTCATAACTCATAAGCAATTTAACAAGCAGGTACGTGAATGGTTCATAGGGATTCTATTAGTCCTGGTAGGATTAACAATTGCTGACTTTGTTTTCCTTGGCCTGCGACATTACTACTGGGCGCTGATTGCACTGCGTGTGTCGTACATTTTAACTGCACTGCACCTTGTTTTTATGGGCTTTATAGCATTCTACGGAAACTATTTATTTAAAGCGCTGAAAGCTGGTGGCCATGGGTTAAACCCCGGTAAATATTTTTACGATTGGATGGAAAATATAATGGATGAAAACGAGGTAAGTACGGTGACAAAACTCAGAGAAAAAGCTGAAAAGCTGCCAAAGCTTTCGGTAAGAAACCCTGACAAGCAAAATGTAAACAGCCTGTTTGGAGAGATAACAATCATAAGCTCCGAGCTCTCTTCGCAAAACAAAATCGAGTTTCCAAAAATGTGTGAACTGTTTTGTGAAGACCCTAACGATATACACCCCGCGAGTTTTGTGAGGGCCTCTATGTCTATACCCATTTTTTTTAAATCACACATTATTCATAAAATTCCCAGGAAAAGCGAGAAGCTGAGGAATGCATGGGTTACTCATTTCGGCACTGACAAAAATATTCCTAAAAAGGCAAGGTTTGTAGATGGGGGAATGATGTCAGACTTCCCGATTAATATTTTTTACAATCCCCGCATAGTTGAGCCGCGGCTTCCCTCCTTTGGTATTGACCTGGATGATGGCCCCATTGAAAATGATGCAGACCATGATGGAATTGACGATGATATTGATGACGATGTAGTACCCAATTCTCTTGCTGAATATTTGGGCGGATTATTTGATACCATTCGTTACTATTATGATAAAGACTTTCTTATAAAAAACAATGTTTTTAAAAAGGGCATCGGTAAAATTTACCTTTCAGAATTTAACTGGCTGAATTTCTTTGTAACGGAGGAGGAAAAAATTAAGATGTTCGTAAAAGGCGCACAGGCAGCTACTGAATTTTTAAGCAATTTCGACTGGAAGGAATACCAACAGGGCCGCATACAAATGCAATTGCTTTTTAATGAAAAGAATACAGATGAAAATGCAAAATAAGTCTGCCGGTATTTTTACAATTGCGTCTGAATTTGCAAAATAAAAAGTTGGTTATTATACTGCGTTGTCGCTTCAAGGTTTTTGCGATAGATGTCTGTTATCACGCCTAATTGTATGCGTGCATTGTAAGACTGCAGAAATTCCAGCCCTATCATAGGTGTAAATGTTTGTCGTGTATTGCCCGGAGCCTTTACATCCTTATCAAAATACTCGTAACGGCACGAAAGCTCAATAGAACTCAGCCTGTGATAGGCAATAGCATAACGGAGATTGGGAAGTGCATAAAAGCCATGCATGATGTAGTGATTTATTCCACCTGTTCTCAATATAGGGTCAGTATTGAAAAACAAGAGGTGATTATTTCCCTGTTTCCATTCCGTTTCAAACTCCAGTGAAAATTTATTCTTCATTGGAATTACTAAGGATGCATCCACTCCGGCAGCGTATATATTTTCTTTATTATGCCTTCCATACCCGCCATTCACCCCAAACTTGAGATTTGTTTTTGGTGTGAGCTGCAGGCGAAGAGTTGCCTGCTTCCCATTATCATCATCAGTAACCTGGTTTTTATTATTCCCGTTTATTACATCAATCTCATATCGTAAAGGAATGCTTGTTTTAAAATCTCCAAACATGCCAATTCCTATTTGGAAACTTTGCCACCCATTATTTCCAAATGCCGTGTATTGATTGGAGTAATCAAAGGATTTGATAATGTTAATGGAGTAGGTATCTTCTAATCCAAAAGCCGGCCTGAACTGGCCAATCTTAAAATTAATGAAGGGATTGAGGCGGTATGTGAGATAGGCATTTTCAAGAACTTTATTTTTTGGGTCACTCTTAAAGTCTGCAAGGTTTACAAGTAACACAGCCTCTGTTCTGTCACTTATTCGCGCTGTAAATTGTGCCCTGGCCCTCCTTACATCAAATGAATTATAAACGCCCTTCCCATCAATATGATGAAGGCCGTTTACATCAACATTTTTTTTAAGACTAACGATGTATCGTGCCTGGAAAAGCCCCTTGAAAGTTACTTTCTGTTGGGTTGAATCTGTCTTGCTAACGGGCTGCGCTTCAATGCTGAAAGCATGTGTTGCTAAAAAACCGATCAACCATAAAAACTTTTGCATACTGCAACCAATTTTGCTAGGCTGCAATAGATTCTTTGGCAACTTTTAAGTTATTTTTCCGGCTGGTTTGGTTCCTGTAAAACAGAAAACATCCGCCAAGTATCAATAAGATTCCTGCAATGTTGATGGCTGTATGAACCATACCCTGGCCTGTTGTGTAGGTTAATATTGCTTTTCCAAAACTGTCCTTTTCTACTTTTGCGTCTGAAGCGCCCGCCGGCAGGTGCAGCTTTTGCGTTTGTTGTATAAGAGCGCCATCGCTCATCATGTCCTGGGTCATTACAAATTCCCGGTCAGATAATTTGGTTATGTCCGGATTTTTGGATTCCAGTTCGGCTTCCCATTTACCGGCTTTGTTAGTTGTGCAGATACCTAATACTTTAAATTTCATTTTATAAGTTCTGTCCATCTGTTCCTCGGAATAGTTGAAATCAGTAAGGTAATATTTCGGTAAAGCATCGATCATGCCTCTTTTCAAAACAGAGGTGTTATTTCCCATATTACGTTTGAACGCATCCCATTGTGAAGCGTTCAATTTCATGGATACTTCTACTTGTGCGTTCCCCAGGTCATCCAGGGTAACGTCAAATACTTGCTTTAATCCCTGTACTACCTCTTGTGCTTTATTTTGGGATATACATAGTTGTAAGGCAACAAAGCAAAAGAATATTTTTATGGCTTTAAATTTCATAATGATTATCTTATAGTGTTAAGTATTTTTAAAATTGTTGACTGATATTGTGTGCCGGTATTTGTATTTGCACCCGCCGCAATTCCCGATACACCATTGCCTGTTCTTTTGAAAGCTGCCATCCACACGATACCGCCGCCATTGAACATAGTTTGTCCATTGAAAATGGTGAATCCTGAATTGGTTTGTCCTGCTGTAGAATAATTGAGGCTCGCACCAAAACCAGAAACATATTGCTGAATCGCAGCCATTGCCTGTTCCGCATTGCTATAACCCGGAAATTGATAAATTTCTACATAAGCGGTGTTGTTACTGTTGGCCACAATCTGCCTTAATTGAGGCATGCTTTGAGCATTCCTGGGCAAGAATCCCCATGAAGATGGATAAGCAAAAGTAGTAGCGCCCTGGTAAAGTTTATATCCACTGGGTGTGCTGCTTGCACCTCCATTATTGCCATTGTTATTGTTACCTCCGCCATTGTCATTGTTACCACCGCCATTGTCGTTGTTGCCGCCATTGTTCTTTTGATTGCCGCCACTATTAGGCCGAGGATTTACGCTCACGGTTTGTTTACCGGGCTCAAAACTTTGCGCTATTTCATCAATTTTTTGCCTGAGATAGGAGTCATCCTTTAATTCCATCGCAACGGCGCCTTTACCAATGCTTTCCCTTACGTCTATAATTTTGTAGCGGTCATCTCCGGATTGAGCGCCTTTAATGAATTCGTCAATTTCCTTCATGCCTACCTCGTATGCCTGCTGTGTGGTCATGCGGCCTGTAGGATTGTTCTTAGTTGCCATTCCTTCGCCACCTATTCCTGTAGCTTCTATTGCATAATAATGACCGTTCATTTTAAAACCCGGATAGGCATGGCCGGGAATCAAATAAATTATAGGATCCATTCCCGCATTCATCATGACGCTTGCATATAAAATTGATAGTTCAATACACAATCCTGTTTTACCGGTAACCACTTCCCTCGGCAGGCGAATACTTTGTACGCCGGAGGAAATATCCTCTACCTTGGCAGGAACGCCGCTGGTTCCGCTATACACCATGTGACTTACAAGTGTGGCATAATAAATTCCCGTAAGAAATCTAACGCCTTCTTCATCCTTATTTTCTACAGAAGCCGCTTCTCCTTTCAGAACTTTTTCCTGTATTTTCTGCGTATAATATTTAATGATGGGATCTTCCGGCGTCACGAGGCATGTAAGCAGCGCGGCATTATCAAAGTATTCACCTGGTGTTCTTATTTCATCTGATGGAATAAATGTGTACATGAATTCATTGCGGCCCTTTATGTCAATAGGAAAGCTTTGCTCCGTCTCATCAATATTGGATCCCGTAACTTTTATATTTACTTTTTCCTTCGAGGATGTAGTCTTTTCAACTATTTTTTCATCAAAGGATGGATAACAGTTAACAACTACCGACTGGCCGGGGAGAATCACCGGAAATTTCTGTACTTCTTTCCATTGAATATAATTTGGAATTTCAAATGATACTTCCACATTACGTGCCGTGTTGCTGCTGTTATTTGTCACCAGCATTTTAAAAAGACTGTATTTTCCCTCCATGGCATTATCATTGGCATATACCTTATAAACAGAAGGCATGATAATAGGCGCATGTTGAATTTGGAGATCCAGGCTTGCGGGCGATACCACCGCTGAAATGGGGCGATGAAATGACATGAGAAGCCCCGCTATCACAAGGACCAGGGGCAATATATTCTTTTTTTTCTTTACGTTTGAAAAGACAACATTCATAAGCTTTGTTTTATTAGTAAATTAATAGTCCGGGGGGCGAAAAAGAAAAAAGCTCAGTCTAAAAAACGATATTGGAAAAAGCAGAAGTGGAAAAATAGAAAAATAAATTCAAATATTCAATACATAAAATGGAGTATTTAAATTATTTTTTTAAAAAGCGAAACTATTTTTAGAAAGTTTGCCTTTTTTAAAGGTATAAATTCCGGTGTTTCGGTATCCATGCCTGCTTTCAGCGCACATTAAATGCGGCTTTCATTTGCCTTATTAATTCAGGGATTTTTTTATAAGTTGAAATTCTGTTATCAATCGAATCAATAACGTGACCGGAAATTACCCAGCTAACCGGGTAACTCATGGGATCTTTCATTTTGTATAAATCAAGAGTTACGTAGTGTTCATCATTTTGATAAACCTTTTGCATATAATTTTTTAAACGAAAATCATTTACAGTTGTTTGACTGCCGTAAGAGCCTGCGAGTGTTTTAACCGGAGATAAGAGATCGTTCACCAGCGGGCTTACCGCACCTACATCTGTTTTATCTACAGGGTCGTTTGTAATGTTCATTACATAGAATGAAAGCTTATTTTTATATTTTGTCAGTGAGCTGTCGGTATTCAGTTCATGAAGCAATTCAATAATCATTTCATTTACTACGCCGGCGCCGGAGTTGTCAAAATACCCGCCATCAACAAAATATTGAGGAACTGTCTTTTCTTCTCCTGTAACAGAGTCAATGGTTTTTTCGTCGATGCGTTGTGCGGAATTAATATAAGGTGAGCTACCGCCAAATACAACCGCCGTGCTCAGTTTTAGGTCTTTTTCTTCATCTATCATATTTAAGACTTCCAGCCTCCCGTTAAAATATGAGTCACTAAGGTCAATATTGCTTATTACTCCGGGCGATGCATCCTGCATACGCGTAGTGTTTATGCAAAATAGCGGGAGGGCATAACCACGTTGCCCTTGCTGTGTAATTATTGAAGAAAAGCCAACTGAAAAATCATTGTACATAAAATTTTTTTTGCCTGGTGCGGTCTCCATGGCGTTACCCAGCGCAGCATCCCTGTCGTAAACATTTATAAGCGGAATGATATAACGGAAAATATCCGGCCCCAGCATCCGTGCTATTGTATAGGTGAGGAAGTCATTTTTCAGATAGCTGTTAGATGCATTTTGAAAAGCAGGTGCTGCTTGTTTTTCTGCAAGCACTTTGTTTTTGTAAAGAAGATCAAAAAAAACAGCATTGCCCCATGTGCCGCCGGATGCTCCGGATAAACACAGCAGGTGCTTTGAAAATTCCATGCTTGTGCTGTCTTCAAGTTTTGATAAAATGGATGCCACCCAGTAGGCGGATCGGGCGCCTCCCCCGTTTGCCAGGACAAAATATACGGGGTATTCTTTTACTGAATCATTACTAATCGTGCTGTTTCTTACCGAATCATCTATCCAGTTTCTAAAATATTCATTTAGATGTTGTCTTTTTTTGTAAGAGACTTCGGGATGGTTTTTGGTTATTAGTTTTGCATAGTGAGGCTCTGAAATATTGCTTGCCACTAGCGCAAGGACAATTAATATAACATGAATATTAAACCTTGCGATTACAGAAACAAAAGCAATTACGTTTACATAACCAAGCAGTACGCCGAAGGCCAAAAGAACAAAGGGGAAAGTGCCGACCTTAACCGAAAATGGGATTGAAAAAATTGTTGTTACATAAATAATGGCGGCAATGAGTGCAATTACATTAAACGTTCTGAAGTAAACACGATCTTCTTTATCAAATACTAATAGTTTTGCCTCCTGCAGAAATGAAAGATGCGCTGTTGATTTTTTTGCCGCCTCTTGTTTTTCGGTGAAGGAATTCTTTTCGGTTTTAATAAGCTGCCTGCGAATAACCAATACCAGTACAATACACACCTGCCAGCAAACGAGCATTGTTATAAGCCCGCAAAATTGTTGCAGAAAAATTACTCCGATAGTGATCAGGCCGAGAAATATATAGATCCCAACTCTTATGTTCTTTAAAAATTTTATTTTTCCTGTTTCCCTTATATTAAAAATGCGATTGAGTTTGTCTCCAAAAAGGATTATGAAAAAGTAAAGAAGGAAACTGCCAATGAAAATAACTTTTACCAGCCATCCGCTTATTTTATATCCATACGGGAGCTGCAGGTATGCAAGGATGATTATTGTAAAACAAGTAAATCCCAGAAGCCGTGGAAACTGCATCAGAAAGATGGACCAAATATGATTGTCATCGGGGTGCTTGAATTGTTTTGCTTTTGCTACCAACCGGGATGAATACCAGGTTACATAACTCCAGAATATCAAAGCTATAAGGCAGTAGCCAAAAACATATTGTTTCTCAAGTGATATAACCATTACATCCTTTGCCGGACCTAAGGTCCAAAAGCAAAGACATGCAAATAGTAAGAATAGAATTGCCGGGAAGAAAAGAAAAATAGCCTTTGTAAAATAACGCCAAAAGTCAAGGGTAATAAGATCAGAAAAAGAAATATTTTTCTTTTGAGTTATTGACGCCATAAGAGTTAGGTTCTTTTGTAAACTAAAATAAGCTAAACTTAAAAGCTTGTTCCTGAAACATTATATCTCGCCGTTTTACTTCCTTTCGGGGCCACTGCTTTGAATTTAAAAGGTACGCTTTCACCGCCGCGAATTGATCCAGCCTGGGAAAATCTTTTGGAACCCAGCGACGCTCCATCGGAGCCTAAAAACTCCACAGTTATTACAATATCACGGAACGGTATGTTATCATTTGGGTTTTGAATCCTGCCTTCCAGCACCGCTTCCAGTATCAGGTTTTTACGAAAGCTGCCGTTGATAAGTAAATTTTTTGCCTTTACCGGTGCGGTTTCTTTAGTTTGAGTGGAAACATTGGTTTTATTTTCGGGTTGCTTCTCTTCAAGTGGCGCATCCTCTTTTTTGTCCTTCTTTTTAGGATTAGCTTTATCAGCTTCTTTGCTTTTTTTTACCGGTATACCGCCCATAGTAAAGCCATCATCATTCGATGCCTTTATGGATTTATTTCCGGTAATTGTATCTGTATTCATCCAATTGGATAAGGTATCGAGGTTTATCTTTTTAGTAGTGTCCGCTTGGGTCGCTTCTTTTTTTGCTGACGGGTCAATCAATGAAGCAACAATCTTTTCCTCTTTTACATCATCAGCTTTTTGCTTGCCGTTATTAAAATAAAAATAGATTCCTGCAGCTATCAACAGAACAATTGCCGACGCTATATACAAGAGATAATTCTTTTTTGAAATGGGCTCAGTAATTACACCTTCTTTTAGCGGAGGAGGAGCTTTCAACTCCGGTGAAGCCGGAGGCGCTGTAAATTCTTTTTGTACAAAAGGAGGAGGGTGAGAAATAAATAGAGCATTTAACTCAGGCAGATCGCCGGCGTTTAACCAATCCGGTAATTCTTCTCTCCATACGGGAGTGTCCCTGGTTATGCCTTGCAACTTTAATTCCTCAATCGTATAAGGCCCGGTTTCTTCTGATCCTTTATGAATAAAATAAACCTTCATTGTTATTCTATCAATATTTTATCGCATTGGAAAAATATCATTAAATTCTCAACAAAAAAAATCATTGAATGTATTACCATGTGTTATTTTCTTTCCAGGAAGCGATTTACAATTGTCGGCAACGGGTTATGCAAAATAGATAGACCTGGTTTTATGTGATTGTAAAATAGCTCAATATTGTACGTGGTCTATCAAAAAATAATGTCATTCTACAATCATTTTGTTACCGCTCCTCTTAATAAAGAGTCTTACCTATCTTTATAATTACTTTTAAGTTTAAATTTGCTTCCGCGGTTATAATTCCACACTATCTTTTGATATTTATTTTTTAATTAAAATCATCTATGAAAAAACGTACGATTTTGCTTTTACTTGTCTCAATTATAGGGGTAACCGCTGCTTTTTCTCAAGCAAAAATTACTGGCCATATTACCAACTCTGCATCAAAGGCTTTAGCAGGGATTTCTATTCATGTGCTAAATACCAACCATGGTGTAATTTCAAATAGCGATGGAAATTATTCGGTAACTAAGGTTTTGCCAGGGCAATATATTATTATGTTTTCTTCTGTGGGATATGTAAGTAAAACTGAAGAAATTACTGTTGGTAAGAATGATTTGACCATCGATGCAAGCCTCAGGGAAACCGGTAAGCAGTTAGATGAAGTTTTAGTGACAGCACAAAAAAAAGAAGACTTGTTGCAGCAACTTCCTCTTAGCGTAACAGTTCTTTCTGCGCAAAGAGTGAGGGAGTCAAGAATATGGGATAGCAAGGATATCACCGGTTTTGCTCCTAATTTATATTCTGCTGATCCCGGTGATAAAAGAAACGTTACATCTATACGCGGCATCACCAGTTCTTCTTATGACCCTGCTGTGGCAACTTACATAGACGGGGTGAACCAATTTAGTTTGGATACTTACATAAGCCCCCTGTTTGATGTTGAACGCATCGAGGTTTTACGCGGCCCGCAGGGAACTCTTTATGGGCGAAATGCAATGGGTGGCGTTGTAAATATTATTACAAGGCAACCCACAAATAAAACAGAAGTGTTCGCGGAAATCAGTGAAGGAAATCATGGGATACAGCGATATAGTGCGGGTGTAAAAACTCCTGTTATAAAAGATAAATTATTTTTTGGAGCAGCAGGATTATTTGATGCAAATAATGGCTTTTATACTAATGAATTTAATAACAGTAAATACGACAAACAACACAGTATTGTTGGCAATTATTATTTGAAATATATAGCAAACGAGAAACTGGCGATTACACTTAATGCAAAGCATAATAACAACCGGAACAACGGCCCGTTCCCGCTGGTATTTGGCGTGGACGAAGCATTCGCCAATCCTTATAAATTAAGTCAAAACGCCCTTACAAAAATTATTGATAATACTTTCAATACTTCCCTTTCAGTAAACTATACAGGGCGAAGTTTCAATTTGCAATCGCAGACCTCTTATCAGTCTAATTATCGCTACTATACAAAACCAATTGATGCTGATTTTTCACCCATAGATGGAGTTACTTTAATAAATAATTTTGGTAAAGACTGGAACACGGTAAAAGTATTTACGGAAGAACTTAAAATCAATAGCCCGGCGGGTTCGGTTTCGCCTTTTAAATGGACAGCCGGAACTTATTTCTTTTTTCAAAGAAGCCCTACAAAAGCGAACACTCATTTCGGTGCAGATGGTACCCTCGCCGGTGCTCCAGATAATAATTTTTCTCTTATCAACACTTCTACTTCAAAAGGGAATGGCATTGCTGTTTACGGACAGGCGAGCTATAGCGTAGCAAAAAAATTAGATATTACTGCCGGCCTGCGTTATGATAATGAATATAAAAAATTAAGCATTCTTGGTGAATACCAAAAAGACCCTGATCCGGCATTTCCGATATTACCCGATACTTCTTCGGACGCAAAATTTAATGCCGTAACTCCAAAGTTTTCGGTCGATTATCATCTTAACGCCAATCACTTGTTATTTGCATCCTACAGCAGGGGATTCAGGGCTGGAGGATTGACTCCCATATCATCCGACCCTTCGCAGCCTGCTCTCTATCCCTACAAGCCTGAATATAGCAATAATGCCGAGGCAGGGATCAAGAATAGTTTTTTTGCAAATAAAGTATATTTTAATGTGACTGCATTTTATACTTCTGTAACTGATGCACAGGTGCCAACCCTTGTGCTACCCGATGCCGTTATCGTTACTAAAAATACCGGCGTTCTTCATTCAAAAGGCATAGAGGCTGAGCTGACTGCTGCCCCGGTGAATGGATTGGAAATAAATTATAATGTAGGATATACAGATGCACATTATAAGGATCTCAAACTTGCACAAAACGGTAATGAGGTAAATCTGCAAGGTAAACGTCCCGTGTTTACACCGGATTATACTTCCCTGCTGGCGATACAGTATAGTCATATCTTGAAAAATACCACGGGTTTAAAACTCATGATCCGCGGTGAATTGAAATCAATAGGAACACAATATTTTGACCTTGCAAATACTTTGCAGCAAAAGTCTTATTCGCTTTTGAATGCAACCGCGGGTATTAGTTTGAAAGGATGCCAGTTGTTATTTTGGTCCTCCAACATTACCGGGAAAAAATACATTTCCTACGCTTATGATTTCGGCGCCGTACACTTAGGTAATCCTTACACTTACGGTTTTACGCTCAGGGTCAACACCGCCTATTGACTTATGCACATTTGCCTTTTGAAAGTATGATTAACTCCATAATTCTTGTGCATAATTTTGTGCAAAACGGGTGCGCATTAAACAGCAAAAAAACTTGCAAAACAGCAGTTTGAGAATGTATCTTTATATCACAATTGGAAAGCGGAAGTCGAATTTATTTGGTGGAAACTTTTCAAACGAAAGCATCGGGTTAGTAAGTAAATACGATCTTCAAGCAATTGAAAGGAG
>JBBSBD010000109.1:0-18534 GCA_038251675.1 Chitinophagales bacterium
GCACGATCGATCCATCATCCATCAGGTAGGCATGTGTGACACCATAATTACCTTTCCATTGATGCACAACATCTCCTCTGCGGTTAATTAAATATATGAACGGCGAATTAGGAACTGCGAACATTATATATCCATCTGCCAGTCCTTCAGAATTAATTTTTAGACCACGCGGTATATAATATCCAAACATATCCCGGTCTTTTGGAATATGCGGCTTTTCGCCGGAAGAGCTTTTTGTATCCACATTCGGCTGGCCAAGGGTTCCTATCGATATAATTATCAAAAGGAGAAATAGATATGTCTTTTGCATGTTGACTAGTTTGGTTTAAAAAATTATTCTGATCGTAAAGCTCTACTTACCCGGCGGCGGTAAAAAAAATGGCTGTGGCTGCGGCACTAATGGTTCCAGTTTTTTATTAGCTAATCCCCGGTGATCCGCGGGTATGAAAGTGGAGCGGAAATTAGAATACGTCATGGGTACCGGAGAATTAGGATCACCATTCATTTTTCGAATATCGCCGTGATAAGGATTTAAATATTCCCACACCATTTTCCCATCGTGTGTCACTTCAAAAAATCTTCCCTTTGCTCCTTCATTAATAAAGGTGTTGCCATTATTCATGCGATGTGCGCCGGAGATAAAACTACTGTAAAATGAAAATGTATCCGGGGCTATATAAACCCATGTTGGTGTTTCAGGACCAAAAGATTTGTTCTTTTCTAAAGCATATTTGCCCATATTATCCACTGGTGGAGTAATCTCAAATATGGCCGAATAATTCTTAGCATCGCCACCGGGTGTATCCCATTCCACATCTTTAGGAGGATGATTGTTAAACACGGTTAAATCTCCCGCTCCCGGTTTACCTTTTTCGATCCATCTGATATCATGCTGGCCAAATAACTTTCTATCGGCAGAATCACCTCTTTGATAATTTTTCGGATTCCCCCAACGGTATAAAAAATCTCCACCTTTACCTTGTTTACCTCCACTATGGTCCGCTGCCTCTTTTGTAGTTGTGCCATGATCAATAATAAATATTTCACTCAGGTTTGGTGAGCTGAACACAATTTGATCAAGGTCAGCATTATATTTTATCGCATTGAAATGAAAAATATCTGAACCCCGGTTGTCCGCTGTCTCGTTTCTGTCAGCCCAACCTTTCGCCTGCAAAATATCCATACTGTCTTGTGTGATGGCCAGTGGCAATGGAATGCCGTCATTGAAATCTAATAATTCCGGGTGATCTGCTACTTTTCCATAGTTAGTCTTTTTTGCATCATTGTCTTGTATCAAGTGATCCCAAACATGCCACTCCCAAATAATCTTACCACCTCTTGGCCCCTGTGGTTGTATCTCAATAATTTTTTCTATCCATGGCCCCGACCTGGGTATCATTGCTGCCTTCCTTCCCTTTGCTATTGCTTCATCATAAGATTTCGTTTCATAAGCTAATGCAAGGATATTGCCATTAGGCATCACTGTAAAATCATGATGAATCATTTCTTTTTCATTGGCGTATTCAAAATCCCACAACATTTTTCCATCCCAGCTTATTTTTTGCAAACGTCCGTAAGGGCCACCAAAGGCAAAGGTTGGATAGTCGGGATCCTGTGCACCTTGAATGAGCGAGCCATCATTCATCAGGTAAGCATTAAACACTTCATAATTGCTTTTCCATTGATGTACTACATCCCCCCTGCGATTGATTAAGTCAATGAATGGAGAATTTGGAACGGCGAACATAATGTAGCCATCTGCCAGGCCCGGAGAATTAATTTTTAAACCACGTGGGATGTTTTGTCCAAACATATTCCTGTCCTTCGGCGCAGGTTCTTTCTTGCCTGTCGAATCTTTGTCATTCATTGCAGGCTGAGAAAAAATCTCAGTGGATACAACAAGAAATAGAAAGAGGAATACGCATAGCTTTTTCATTTTGGTGAAATTTATTTTTGAAAATAAAACCCCATAAATTCTTTTAACGTTAGATGGCGAATTCAATTTATTGACCCGGCGGTGGTGGCATTGTCGGCAACTTGAATACTGCAGGTTGTGGGTTTACAGGTTCCAGCTTTTTGCCGGCGAGGCCCGGATGATCTGCCGGTATAAAGTTAGATCTGAATGCAAAATACGTAAGCGGAACTGGGTTAATTGGATCGCCATTCGGCAGGTGCATATCACCGCGATAAGGATTCCAATATTCCCAAACAATTTTGCCTTCAGGCGTTACTTCAAAAAATCTTGCTGCTGCTCCTTGGTTAATAAATGTGTTCCCGTTACCCATTCTTTGCGCTCCTGAAATGAAACTGCTAAAAAATGAAAAAGTATCCGGCGCCATGTATTTCCATGTCGGCTTCTCCGGCCCAAAGGTTCCATTCTTTTCCAAAAAATAATTTCCTTGTTTATCCATGGGAGTTGTTAATTCATAAACGGCCGAGTATGGCATGTGGTTAGGAGCGGGAACATCATTATCAAACACCGTTAGATCATCGGCACCCGGTTTTCCTTTTTCAATCCAACGGACATCGTGCTGGCCAAATAATTTTTGATCGGCGGAATCTCCGTGATGATAATTTTGTGGATTGCCCCAGCGATATAAGAAGTCCCCGCCTTTTCCGTACTTACCTCCTTTGTGTCCTGCGGCCTCTTTGGTGGTTGTGCTGTGATCAATTATAAAAATTTCACTGAGGTTTGGAGAACTGAAAACAATTTGGTCAAGAGCTGGATTATATTTTATCGCATTTAAATGATATACTTCAGATCCTTCATTTTCTGGTGTTGCGTTTCTCCACGCACGCCCTTGCATATGCAAAGTATCCATCTGGGCCTGCGACATAAGAGGCGGCACAGTATCGCCTACATTAAAATCCAGCAACTCGGGATGATTGGCAGGTTTCCCATAATTCGCTTTTTTAGCATCGTAATCCTGTACCAGGTGATTCCATATATGCCACTCCCAAACTATAGAGCCATGGGTTTTTCCATCAGGCACTATTTCCACAATTTTATCAGGCCATAGGCCTGCCTTCGGAATCATATTGGTCTTACGACCAGCTGCAACACATTCTTCCGGCGTTTTTGATTCCCACGCTATGGCGAGTATATGGCCATTAGGCATCACTGCAAAATCGTGGTGATGCAAATATTGTTCTGTCGCATATTCAAAATCCCAAAGCATTTTACTGTCCCAAGAAATTTTTTGAATTCTTCCTGATTCTCCGCCTCCGGCAAATACAGGGAAATCAGGATCAGCAACATTTTGTACTATCGATCCATCAGGCTGCAAGTAAGAACTTATGGCCGGACTACCATAATTGCTTTTCCATTGATGCACTACTTCGCCTTTGCGATTAATTAAATAAACCAGTGGAGAATTGGGAACGCCGAACAGAATGTAACCATCGGCAAGCCCATCTGAAGTGGTAACTAAACCCCGCGGCACGTGAAGGCCAAACATATTTCTATCAGGCGGTGGCGCTTTTGATGAATCCTTTTTAGGACCCTGGCAGAATACACTCGCAGGAATTACAAAAAATAATAACAGGGAAACACACGCCTTTTTCATGAAAGTAATTTGAGTTGTTTGGAAAATATAAAATGTTAGGAAGCGGAGTTTTCCGATAAGGTAGAGTGATGCAATGTAGCAACAATTGGCGGTATGTTATTATCCAATTACTAAATAGAATGGCAAGATGGCTAATTATTTTTCATCCCGGTAAAATTAAATATTATCTTAGATTATTACATTACCAAAATCTCTCCTTAAAATGTCAATCAAAATTATCGGAGCCGGTTTACCGCGTACCGGCACAAACACGCTTAGAGAAGCACTTGAAATTCTCGGCTTTAGTAAAACCTATCACATGAAGCACTTGCTTGTACATCCTGAAAATCTTCATTATTGGACAACACTGAAAGCAACAGGAACAACCGACTGGGAAACATTGTATGATGGCTACCAGGCTACAGTTGATTTCCCTTGCTATCCATGGTACAAGGAGCACATGAAACAATATCCTGATGCAAAAGTTATTTTGAGTACAAGGCCATTTGAAAAATGGTACACCAGCTACTATAGCACTATCTGGAAAGCACAGAATCCCCCTGATGCAGAGAGAGCTGCTATGGGAGAAAGAGTAGCCGCAGATCCCAGGCTTCAATCTGTAATGAAGGTGATGGGATTTTCGAAACAAGTAATGAGTGAAGATCATTTCCAGGGCAAATTTTTGGATAAAGAATTCATGGAAAAAGTTTTTGATGACCACCATGAAGAAGCAAAAAGATATGTTCCGGCAGACAAATTACTCGTATATGATGTGACTGAAGGCTGGGAACCGCTTTGTAAATTTTTAGATGTAGAAGTGCCGGATGAACCACTTCCCCATACAAATAAGAAAGAAGATTTTCATGAAATGGTTAAAGAACTTTTTAGCGGCAATTTGGTGTAGGGGAAAACATAATATTATTCAAAGGCGAGGTTCATAGTTGTTAATATGTTCTTTGCCTTTTCTTCGTTATGCGCAACATCTTACAATGCAATAAACGAGGGGTTTAATAAATTTTCCTTATTGTATAAAAGTTCTGTTTGTAAATCTGTTTGATAAACACCCAAATTTAAAGATCTTAAGAGTGCGTCGCCTGCAGCGGTATCCCACTCCATAGTTGGAGCCAGCCTTGGATAAATGTCGGCGGCGCCTTCTGCCAGGAGCATTAATTTTAATGAACTACCCATTGACGAAAGTTCGGGGTTGTGAAACTGATCAATGAAATTTTTCGTTTCATCGTTCATGTGTGATTTCGAGGCTACAATTGTTATTTTTTCTTTCTGTCTAAGGTGTTCGATAGTTCTTTTTTCTGGAACAAATGGTAATTGAATTTGCTTTCCATTGTCAATTTTATAGACACCATTTTCCCTGGATCCATAATACAATACATTAATACATGGCGCATAAACAACGCCACCAACGGGAACGCCTGAACGCATAAGGGCTATGTTTACGGTAAACTCGCCTGTTCTTTTTACAAATTCCTTTGTTCCATCAAGAGGGTCCACGAGCCAGAAATAATTCCAGTTTTTGCGATCCTCATAAGGAATGCTACTACCCTCTTCTGACAAGAGGGGCAATCCGGTTTTTTCCAGGTGTGATGCAATAATCGAATGTGCTGCTTTATCAGCGAGTGTAAGAGGCGATTGGTCGCTCTTCATTTCCACTCCAAAATCTCCGGAGGCGTACACTTCTAAAATTGCTTTTCCTGCCGCAAGCGCAGCCGTTTTAGCTAACTCAATTAACCCTGCTATATCATTCATATTTATTTCTTAATTAAGTATTAAACGGCGGACCTTATAGAATCTTTGTATATGGAAAGAGGTTCTACTATTTTGATAATCTTGCTCACAGATTGTTCCACTGTTTCTTCCGCAGTTCGTACCTCTATGTCGGGCAAAACCGGCGCATCATAAGGCGCACTCACTCCGGTGAAATTTGGGATTATTCCTTTCCTCGCTTTCGCATACAATCCTTTTACATCGCGTTCCTCACAAACTTCGACCGAGCAATTCACATAAACTTCCACAAACCGTTCATCTCCTACGATCTTTTTAATAGCGAGCCTGTCTTCACCATTGGGTGAGATAAAAGCACAAATGATCATAAGCCCGGCATCAAGCATTAACCTTGATACTTCCGCAACTCGTCGTAAATTTTCTTTACGATCGTCTTCAGTGAAACTTAAATCACTGCACAAACCGTTGCGCACGTTATCTCCATCGAGCATAAATACTTTAAAACCTTTTAAAAAAAAATAATGTTCGAGCCTAAGTGCCAATGTTGTTTTGCCTGCTCCCGAAAGGCCTGTAAGCCATATCAGGCGGGGCTCCTGCATAAGCGCTTTTTTACGCTGATCATAAGTGATCTTGGAATCAAAAGGAAAAATAGTATCGGCCATAGTTATAAATTACGATAGTAATTAAATGATGATGGAGTTTGCAGGAAAGTAAGCAGAAGCCTTTTGGTAATTCATTAAACATCTGGACGTATAGGAAAGATTACCCATTTTTTTTAATAAACCAAATTTTTTTTGATGCAGGAATATTATGAAACACAACGTTCGCTGACAATCTCCATATTTAATCATTTACCATTCAATTGCACATAACTCCATAAAGTAAACGGAATTAAGAAAAGAAGTAACAGGGCGGTCCAGCTTTTCACCACAACCAGGAATATAACAGTTATCAATACCACATAAACAGGATAAACAAAAAATAACAATCCCGTCATAATAGAATCATAATGATCTTCGGCTTTATTTTTTATTGACAAATGAATCGAAAGGTATAATGGCCAATGCAATATTATTCCCGCAAGTGACGGTATGAATAAGAGTAAGGATTTGAAAAATGATCGCCTGGTAGGAAAGTGCTCTTCATGTTTCTGTTTATCGTCATTGTCAATTTCAAAAACAAGCTGCTCTAGTTGGGATTTTAATTCTTGGTTGAAAGCAATTATCGCCTTACCAGAATAAACGACTTCTTCTGTTTCTTCTTTTGTGATAAAATCCCCGAAATTTAAAGACAAAGCTTTACCGAATGTTCTGAAAGAACTATAATTAATTCCCAGCGGTAAAACCTTTAGGCTTACCCCGTTTTTCCACGCTTCCAGCGCAAGCCGTGCCGTACCTTTTTTCAACGGCCTAAGGTGCCATTCATTGATGCATCTTCCCTCACTAAAAATTAAAACAATGCCGTTGTTTGCGAAAATATCCTGGCACGCTTTAAATGTGTCGTAATTGTTTTCAAGATTTTCTACGCCTTCACTCACCCGGTAAACCGGCAGCATATTAAAGGATTCAAGAATCTTTGTAATTAATTTGCTTGCAAAAGCATCACCACGGGCTAAGGAATGAATAGGGTTTTTAAAAAGCGTTGCAAGAACTATCGCATCTAAAAAAGAATTGGGATGATTGGCGGCGATAAGTAAAGGGCCATTTTGACCAAGTAATTTTTTTTTATTAATAACAATTCTGCGGCAATAAAAATGAATGAAAATACGGGCAGGTAATAATAATAACTTATACAGCAAACCTTTTTTATTAAAAATATGGAAACTTATCAATCGCCAGTTCTCAGCGTTAAAACGATGTCCGCAGCATTTAATTCTTTTTTACATAAATTTTCCTGTCGCCCCTGACATAATACCTGCCACCGCTGCTGCCCACCAATATTTTTTCTCCGTGCGGTCGGGTAAATTCAACATCTTTATCATTTTTTGAATAGATGCTTTTTCTTTTTTTCTTATCGCTTTCAATAAACATTGTAAATATGCCGATACATAACACTCCAAATACAATAGCTAATCTTTTCATACAATTTTTTTAGTGGGCCAATCAATAATATACTTAATTCAACTGAGGGTCGAGAGGAAAATTTATCATCATCTCATAATTTCCGCCAAGATGTTTTAATGAGTTTTTCCATATATCCTCTGGCTGAGTATTAAAAATTAATTTTTGGGTTGCAGAAACTGTAAGCCAACTTTCTTCTTTCATTTCGTTATCCAGTTGCCCTCCTGTCCATCCGCTATAGCCGATGAAAAAGCGAATATGCTTTGCATCAATATCATTATTCTTCAGGTTAGTCAGAAGGCTTTCAAAATTTCCTCCCCAATACACATTTTTAAAAACTTCTTCGCCGCCACTTATCAGGTCAGGATATTGGTGTAAAAAGTGCAGAGTATCGCCCTGAACAGGGCCACCCTGGTACACAGGCAAAGAAAAATCGCCGAGTTCTGGAACCAGTTCACTAAGCGTTTTCGGAAATCTTTTATTTAGTACAAAACCAAAACTTCCTTCATCCTTATGCTCGCAAAGAAAAATAACACTTCTGCTAAAGTTTGGATCTTTTAAAAACGGATTTGCAATTAATAAGGTGCCACGCGACGGAGAAATCATAATTCTAATTTATATTTATTTGTTGAAAATATACATACTTACTTTTTTATAAATCAACTTTAAAGATAAGAGTTAGTTAAAAATCCCTCAGTTCAACAATTCTGTTGCGATTTAGTAGTTGTGAAGTTTAAATTTGCTGTGCATGAAGAAAATTTTCCCTATCATCACCATACTGATATTTATTTCCCTACTGGGGATAATTTTTTTTCAGATTGTGTGGATACGGCAGGCGCTGCAGGATAAAGAGCAACAATTTGAAAAAGGGGTTTCAATGGTTACGGTCATGGCAGCTAATGACCTTGCCGAAGAAAAGGGAAACCTTTCTCCTTTTGACAAAAGAAAAACTACAGATATTCTTTTTCCTTTAAATATTTTCCCCACTACCATAGTCCATAAATTCACGCGGGAAGAAATACGCGATAAAATCACGAAAGCTTTCGAAAAAAATAATCTGAAAGACGTGGATTTTGAATTTGCAATAACAACCACTTCCATGATTGGAGATGATCTTCAGTCAAAACATTATATGGAGGCTTATCTTGATACAGCGCATAATTTATCAATGGTTTGCCCGATACAAGCCCCGAGCGGCAGCCTTGCGGAAGGGCTTTCAACAGAAGAACTTTTGGTTATTGTAGTGCCGCATGTAAAAAATATAATCTGGAAACAAATGTATTGGATGGTAATAGGTGCTATACTTTTCACATGTATTATTTTCGCGGCTTTTTTCATTACATTAAGAGCCTTACTAAATCAAAAAAAGCTAAGCGAAATAAAGTCGGATTTTATTAATAACATGACTCACGAGTTTAAAACACCGCTTGCAACAATTTCACTTGCAGTAGATGCATTAAAAAATGAAAAAGTTATTAATGACAGGGTGAAGATGGATTATTTTTCAGGAATTATTAAGGATGAAAACCGGAGGATGAATAAACAGGTAGAAACCATACTCCAGGCGGCTTTGCTAGATAAACAGGAAATTCAATTAAACGAAAAACCAGTGCATGCGCATAGCCTTATAGATGCCGCCTTGAATAATATAAGACTTCCTCTCAACGAAAAAAATGGCAAGCTTGAAACTTGCTTTAATGCAAAAAATGACCTGCTTATGGGAGATGAGGTTCATCTCATCAACATAATTAATAACCTCCTGGATAATGCTATTAAATATTCTAAAGATAACCTGGTAATTAAATTGTCAACGCAGAATGTAAATAGTCATTTGCGCATAAAAATTGAAGACAATGGTATTGGGATGAACAAAGAAACCTTACATCGCATTTTTGAAAAATTTTACCGGGCACACACAGGAAATATTCATAACGTGAAAGGATTTGGACTTGGCCTCAGTTACGTAAAAACGATTGTTGACGCTCATAAGGGAAAAATAAAAGCCGAAAGTACTCCAGGGAAAGGAAGTTGTTTTATTCTTGACCTCCCTGTCGTAAAAGAAGCTGAGTAGGCGTTCTGTTTTTACTTCCGCATCTTTAGTGGAACTACCAGTTTTAATCCACTCCAGGCATGACTCACAGCACATACTTTTACATCAACCAGGCTATTACTTAAGGCCCAATTTCTTATTACATCTTCCGTCACGTCCGTATTAAGCCCGCTGCTTTTTTTATACCATGAAACCCATATTACTGTTGTTGATTTAATTTTTTTCAAAATCAAAGCCATTTCCTTTTCCAATTCTTTCTTGTTTAAAATAAACAGATGTATAAAGTCAGGTGATTCTCCTTTTTTGCAAAACTGGCGTATGAGGTCCTTTCCAATCAGATCGTAATAATCCGCAGGCTGGTGTATCAATAAAATTTTTTGAGAATCAATGATCCCTAATTTTTTTACCAGGGGTGTATTTGAATAGCCCGCGCTCATAAAAAATATTAACAAGTTGTACACGCTTAATTAACATGCTACCCACAAAGCCTTGCTGTAAATTTCTTTACCGGCCCGCGCCTACATGAAAATACGGCATTGTGCATAAAAAAGATATAGACAAATTTGTTGTCAAAGTGGGAAAAAGTGTTATTTTGTGGTAATTATTCCAAAAGTTAATATAATTAGTTCATAATGACAGGCTTTATAGGTGAGTACGAAGCTACATTAGATGCAAAAGGCCGATTTCTACTTCCAGCAGGATTTAAGAAACAAATGCCTGATAGTGGCGCTGAGTCTTTTGTACTAAACCGGGGCTTTGAAAAATGCCTGAGCTTATACACATCTAAAAGCTGGAAACCTATTTTTTCTGACTTGAGCAATTTAAATGACTTTGACCCCAAGGTAAGGCAATTCAAGCGGTATTTTTTGAACGGAGCTACACAGGTCGAGCTTGATAATGCGGGCAGGATGCTTTTGCCTAAAAACCTGATGGAATATGCCGGCCTTGAAAAAGAAATTGTATTGGTTTCAGCCATTGATAAAATTGAGATTTGGGATAAGGCAAAATATAAAGAGTTCTTTGAAACTTTTTCACCCGAAGCGTTCAGCGATTTGGCAAAAGAAGTAATGACAGGTGATCAATATGTAAAACTATAGTTATGCAGGAAGGCATATACCATGTGCCGGTAATGCTTGAAGAGGTAATTCACGGCCTCAATATTATTCCCTCAGGAATATATGTGGATTGCACTTATGGCGGCGGCGGGCATAGCAGGGCAATTATTGAAAAGCTTGATAGCACAGGAAAGTTAATAGCTTTTGACCAGGATGCTGATGCCAGGCAAAATCTTCCGGATGATCAACGCCTGCAATTTGTTCCCCACAATTTCCGGCACCTCAGCCGTTTTCTTCGGTTCCATAAAATTTCGAAAGTGAATGGGATACTTGCTGATCTCGGAATTTCAAGCCACCAGATTGATATTGCTGAAAGAGGATTTTCTACACGCTTTGATGCACACCTGGATATGCGTATGAACCAAAGCGAAAAGCTTGATGCATCAAAAATAATTTCGACTTACAGTGAGGAACAATTACATAAAATTTTTGAGGTGTATGGCGAGGTGACTAATTCGAAAACACTTGCTAAAACAATAGTTATGGCGAGAAAATCTCATTCACTTGGTACGATCAATGAATTTAAAAATGCACTGTATCCAATCGTGAAGGGAAACCCGGAAAAATATTTTTCACAGGTTTTCCAGGCCTTACGGATTGAGGTAAACGATGAATTGGGTGCCTTAAAGGAATTGCTTACGCAGGTACCCGGGCTACTTGAGGATCGAGGCCGCATTGCATGCATCACATTTCATTCTCTTGAAGACAGGATCGTCAAGAATTTTTTCAGGTATGGAAATTTCGATGAACAACAGAAGAGCGATATATATGGTACTCCTATAGAAAACGATCTTCTGATTATTACAAAAAAGCCGATTGCTCCTTCAATGCAGGAAATAAAAAGAAACCCACGCTCAAGGAGTGCCAAGTTGAGGATTGCGGAAAAGAAAAAGTTTCAAAATAAACAGTCAGCCTAAATAAAAAGGATAATGGTAGCAGAGAAGGATAATACACATAAAGCAAAAAAGAAGGCTTCACTAAAGAAATTCAAACGGTCATTTATTTACAATAAATGGATCGTAATGAATATTCCCTTTTATCTCTTTGTTGCCTTCCTCGCCATTATTTATATAGCAAATGGACACTATGCTGACAAGACGATTCGTAAGATTAATTCAACCGCAAAGCATCTTAAGGAAATGGAATATGAATATAAAACAGTAAAGCGCGATGTCATTTTCAGGAGTAAAGAAAGCGAGTTGGCGAAGGCAGTTGAGCCGCTTGGTTTACAGGAATTATTGGTACCTCCGGTGAGGCTTATTGATACGCTTAATAATAATAAATAAAAACAATAGGATAGTTGGATGTAAAAAAAGACATATCGTGGCGTGTGTATCTCTGTTTTATCGGGGTGATAGTGCTGGGAATAGTTGTGTTGTCACGTGCTGTTTACATCCAGCGGGTGCAGGGGAACTACTGGAAAAACATGAGCAATACCCAGCATTTAAAATATTTTGCCATAAATGCAGAACGCGGAAGCATTTACAGTGAAGATGGAAATATGCTTAGTACTTCCATCCCGGTTTTTGACATCTACGTAGATTTTGATGCAGATGGACTGCGCGAAAAAAACGGTAAAAGGTTTTATGATAACCTGGACTCATTAAGTTACTCCCTATCTCATTTATTTAAAGATGGCACGAAAGCCTTTTACAAAAAACTTTTACTTGCTGCCTATAAAAAAGAAGAAAGATATTACCCTTTAAAGAAGAAAATTTCATTTGAAGACTACCAGGTTCTTCGCGATTTTCCGCTCGTACGGCAAGGCAGGAATAAGAGCGGGTTTATAATAGATGTACGGGATAACAGAGTAAATCCATATGTATTGCTGGCTAATAGGACAATCGGTCTTTCAAGAGGAGATACAAGTAGAAATGTAGGAATAGAAAGGTCTTACGACAGTGTGCTGAAAGGGCAAACCGGCCAGCGCCTTATGAGATATATGGCTGGAGCATATGTACCGGTCGACGGTGCTGAAATTGAACCTGAAAATGGCAAAGACATTATTACTACTATTGATACTTACATGCAGGATGTGGCGGAGAACGCACTTATGAAAATGATGGTGGAAAATAATTCGCTGCATGGCACTTGTATAGTCATGGAAACACAAACGGGTAAGATAAAAGCAATAGCCAATCTCGGTAAAAGACCCGATGGTGATTATATAGAAGATTACAATTATGGCCTCGGGAAAAAAACTGAACCGGGATCCATTTTTAAATTAGCAACTTTATTATCTCTTCTGGAAGATAAATATGTTGATACAAGCAGTATTGTAGATTGTGAAGGAGGACAAAAATCATTTTACGGTTTACGGATAAAAGATTCTCACCTGGGAACAGGATTGCTCACCGTAAAAGAAGCTTTTGCCCGTTCTTCAAATGTTGCGTTTGCAAAACTAGCAGATGAATATTACCACAATCAGCCTAAAAAATTTTACAATCATCTCCATGAGCTTCGCCTTGATACAGTGACCGGAATTGACATTGTAGGCGCCGCAGTTCCCCTTATAAAAAATCCTGACGGCAAATACTGGACAAAATTTACCATTCCATTTATGGCGCATGGCTATGAAGAACTTGTGACACCATTGCACATGCTAATGCTTTATAACGCGGTTGCCAATAACGGAAAAATGATGAAGCCTTACCTGGTGAACGCGATAAAAGATAGGGGTGTTGAAATAAAGTCATTTCATCCAACTGTATTGGTAGATAAAATTTGCAGCGACGAGACGCTAGGTAAATTGAAGGAATGCTTGCTTGCGGTAGTAGAGCGAGAGCACGGCACTGCGTACAAATTAAAAAGTAATGTTTACAGATTTGCGGGCAAAACCGGAACGGCTGTAACGGCTATGGATAACCGTGGGTATAATAAGAGTAACAAAATATATCAATCGTCTTTTATCGGTTATTTTCCTGCAGACAACCCAAGATATACTATTGCAGTAGTCATTCAAAATACGAGTGAATCACGGCTGGCATACGGTGGAGTGGTGTCTGCACCTGTGTTTAGAGACGTTGCAGACAGGATATACGCGAGCCAGTTTTCAAGTAATCCGGCGGAGAACTTTCAAAACAGGGGAGACAGTAATACTTATATGATGTACGGCCTGAAACCAGATATCAACCGGATAGTAAATATTTTTCAATACGCCTCCGTTGATTCTGACACATCGTCCGGGCCTTGGAGGACAATGGCTTTGCAGGGAAGGCAGGCAGAACTGAATAAGGGATACGATACCTCTTCTTTTAAAAACAAAGTTCCTGATGTTACAGGCCTGGGATTAAAAGATGCGGTGTACTTACTTGAAAATATAGGGTTGAAGGTGATTGCGTCTGGAAGAGGTAAAGTGTCGCATCAATCACTGTCACAGGATGCAGATTTTATTAAGGGGCAATCAATAAATATTCAATTGAATTAATGGCATTGTTGCAACACATATTATACAAAGTAAAAATTCTATCCATAGTAGGAGCACCGGTAACTGAGGTTAATGGCCTGGAAATAGATTCCCGTAAAGTAAAGTCTGGTAATTGTTTTATAGCAATCAAAGGATCCGTTTCCGATGGGCATCAATTCATTGATACAGCTATATCAAATGGTGGTTCTTCAATTATATGTGAAACGCTGCCAGAAAAACTTAACGAAAATGTTCAATACACAGTCGTTGAAAATAGCAGTATTGCCGCCGGTGTTATGGCACATAATTTTTATGGCAGCACATCAGAAAAACTTTCGCTTGTTGGTGTTACCGGTACAAATGGAAAAACAACTATTGCAACTTTATTATTTAAATTATTTTCCGGGTTGGGCTATAAATGCGGGCTGATAAGCACAGTTCAAAATCAAATTGGTAATAAAGTTTTGCCTTCTACACATACAACACCCGATGCTATAAGTTTAAATAAGTTGATTGCCGATATGCTTCATGAAGGTTGTACGCATGTATTTATGGAAGTAAGTTCTCATGCTATACACCAACATAGAATTGCGGGCTTACAATTTGCAGGCGGAATTTTCAGTAACATAACGCATGATCACCTTGACTATCATAAAACATTTGATGAATACATAAATGTTAAGAAGCAGTTTTTCGATTTTCTTCCTGCTTCCTCATTTGCACTTAGCAATGCAGATGATAAACGTGGTACAGTAATGCTGCAAAATACACGTGCGAAAAAATATCTCTATAGTCTTAAAACTATGGCGGATTTTAAGGGAAAGATTATTGAGAATTCACTGCTGGGTCTTTTAATATTAGTCAACGATATTGAAGTTCACTTCAGGTTGATAGGGGCTTTTAATGCTTACAATTTATTGGCTGTATATGGTGCCGCAATTTGTCTTGGGGAAGATAAACAAAAAGTTCTGCAGATACTTAGCAGCTTAACCGGTGCTGAAGGGAGATTTGATTTTATACAATCACTTAATGAAAAGATTGTTGGAATTGTTGACTACGCTCACACGCCCGATGCACTATTAAATGTGCTTGCTACCATAAAAAACTTAAGGCAAGGTGAAGAAAAAATAATCACCGTGGTCGGTTGTGGCGGTGACCGGGATAAAACCAAGCGACCTATAATGGCAGAGGTTGCCTGTGAATACAGCGATAAGATAATTTTTACATCCGATAATCCACGTAGTGAAAATCCTGACAGAATTATAAAAGATATGGAAGAAGGTGTACCCGTGATTGCCCGCAAGAAATACATCTCCATTGTTGACAGGAAAGAAGCCATCAAAGCTGCGGTTAACCTTGCGCATAAAGAAGATATTGTTTTGGTTGCGGGAAAGGGCCACGAGAAATACCAGGAAATAAATGGAGTAAAATATGATTTCGACGACAAACAGGTATTGCAGGAGATGCTGATAATGCTGGAAAAATAGAATAAATAAAAATTGAAGAAACAATAATGCTCTATCACCTTTTCGAATGGTTTGGTAAAAATGGAATCAAGTTTCCGGGAAGCGGGCTTTTCCATTTCATCACTTTCAGGGTGTTGGTGTCGGTATTGTTATCTCTCATAATTACAACGGTCTATGGTAAGAGACTAATAAATATTTTAAAGAAAAGGCAAATTGGCGAGTCGGTGCGTGAACTTGGGTTAGCTGGTGAAAAGATGAAAACCGGAACACCTACCATGGGAGGTATCATAATATTATTGGCCATTTTGGTTCCCACTTTACTACTCGCTAACCTGGATAAAGTATATGTAAGATTGATGCTTTTATGCACCGTATGGCTTGGACTCATAGGTTTTGTCGATGATTATTTGAAAATAAAAGCGAGGAGAATTGCAAAAGCAAAAGGAATTGATTTCAAAAAAACAAATGCTGATGGATTGGCTGGAAAGTTTAAAATTTTTGGACAAGTGATGTTGGGGATTATTATCGGCTCTACTTTATATTTTAACCAAAGCGTTGTGGTAAAAAGGGAAGTTATCAGTGATGCTTCAGGTAGCCAAACGATCCTCGGGCGTGGTGAACATAAAGTAGCGGAGGATACCATTATCGTTGATGGAAAAATAACGCGGTTTGTAACCGTTAAAACGCCAATTACAACAATACCATTTGTAAAAAATCATGAATTCAATTATGCTAAACTTTTGCCGCAGAGTTGGGAAAACTACACGTATATACTATACATTCTTATTGTAATATTTATTGTAACAGCAGTTTCTAACGGCGCAAATATTACAGATGGTCTTGATGGATTGGCAACCGGTGTGAGTGCCATAATTGGATTATGCCTTGGAGTGTTCGTTTTCGTAAGTGGCGATGTGCGTATTGCAGATTACCTCAATATTATGTACATACCCAACCTTACAGAATTGTCAATATTTATAGCGGCATTTGTTGGTGCATGTGTAGGATTTCTTTGGTACAATGCTTACCCGGCACAGGTCTTCATGGGTGATACAGGCAGCCTGGCACTTGGCGGTATTATAGCATCGCTTGCAATTATTGTAAGAAAAGAATGGTTGATACCTATATTTTGTTTTGTCTTTTTAATTGAACTCTTGAGTGTAATGATTCAGGTGGCGTATTTCAAATACACTAAGAAAAAATATGGAGAAGGCAGAAGGGTTTTTTTAATGAGCCCTTTGCATCATCACTATCAGAAATTAGGATATCATGAAAGTAAAATAGCAGTTCGTTTTTGGGTGGTAACTATTTTATCTGTTGTGTTCGCGATAGTGACATTGAAATTAAGATAGGATTATAAGAATAATATGTTTCTGAATGTTTGTTCCTGTGAAAATATTTTTTGAAATAATTCATCCTTGCCAATTCCTGTGAAGCCAGATTTCTGACCCATTAGGTTCATACCGTTGAAAAACCAATTTTTTGGCTGAGCCAAAGAAAAACGGAATGAAAAAAAGAATAGTAATACTTGGCGCCGGCGAAAGCGGAGTGGGAGCAGCGTTGCTTGCACAGCAAAAGGGGTATGAGGTTTTTGTAAGCGATAGTTCTTTGATTAAAGATGTTTTTAAAAGCGAACTGTTATTAAACGGGATTGATTTCGAAGAAGGCACGCATAACAAACAAAAGATTTTTGATGCAGCTTTTGTTGTGAAAAGTCCCGGAATTCCTGAAAAGAACGGAATGGTGCAGGAGCTGCGTGAAAAAGGAATAGAAATATTAAGCGAAATAGAATTTGCATACAGGTACAAGGCAGAGAGCAAAATAATAGCGGTAACGGGAAGCAATGGAAAGACAACAACTACAGCTATGATTTTTCATATCTGCAGGGAAGCAGGCCTTGATTGCGCAATGGTTGGCAACATCGGTTTTTCATTTGCCAGGCAAGTGGCGGCAGAGCCAAAAAAAGTATATGTCGCGGAAATAAGTTCTTTTCAGTTGGATGATATAAAATTATTTAAGCCGGATGTTGCCGTGTTAACTAACATAACAGAAGATCACTTAGACAGGTATAACTACAAATTCGAAAATTATATAAAAAGCAAATTCAATATCATAAAAAACCAGGACAAAAGCGACGTATTTATTTACAATGCTGATGATGAAATAACACAAAAATATCTGAACAATTTTTTAAATGATACCAACCCATTACCAATTAGCATGAGTAAACAATTACCACAAGGCGCGTATATATCTAATGCAGAGATGCATATAAAATGGAAAAAAGAAGAAATGAATATGAGCGTTGATGACTTCGCTGTAAAAGGCAAACATAATCAGTATAATACAATGGCAGCATGCCTTTCGGCTGTTGTAATGGATATACGTAAGGAAAAAATAAGGAATGCTGTGCAGACCTTTGAAAGCCTTGAGCATCGTATGGAACCTGTCGCCACTGTACGCGGTGTTGAATTTATTAATGACAGCAAAGCAACAAATACCAACAGTACATGGTATGCACTTGAAAGCATGACGAAGCCGACGATTCTTATTCTTGGCGGAGTAGATAAAGGCAATGATTATTCTTTCATGAAAGAAATAGTGAAAGAAAAAGTAAAGGCGATTGTATGTATGGGAATAGACAATAGGAAAATACATGAGGCATTTGGAAACGAGGTTGAATTGATAATAAATACTGATAACGCAAAGGATGCAGTTCAATCAGCTTTTCATTTTGCGGACAAGGGTGATGTGGTTTTGCTTTCTCCTGCATGCGCCAGCTTTGATCTTTTTAAAAACTATGAAGACCGGGGGAAACAATTTAAAGAAGCGGTAAAAGATTTATAGGTAGGTATCAAGAATCAAGTATCAAGTATGATGTACCAGATAGCAAAAATTAAATTTAGCAGTTATAAAATCCATGTCCTTCTCCCTTGGAGAAGGGTTGGGGTTAGGTCATGAACAACGCAAAAAACATATTATCCGGAAAATTAACAACTGCTCACACAGTTACCGGCAATCTTTTGAATCGTACTAAAGGTGACAAGGTAATATGGGCAATTGTAATACTTCTTACCATGGTAAGCATTCTCGTTGTATATAGCAGCGTGGGTTCACTTGCTTACAGGATGAATAAAAGCACGGAGAGTTAC
>JBBSBD010000110.1:0-18526 GCA_038251675.1 Chitinophagales bacterium
ATCTCGTTACCATAATTTTTTCAGTGCTGGCAACACGCCCTAATATTGCAAACAGAAAATTTTCGGAAAGCGACTTCGAACAAAATAAAGTCAACCTGCTTTTCTTTGGTAATTTCTTTTCTATGAACTTTGATAGCTACAGCAGCGCTATGTTGCACCTTATGGAAGACAAACAATCTCTTCATATAACTATGCTTAGAAATTTATATGAACAGGGTGCGGTTCTCGCTAAAAAATACAAGCTGCTTAAAGTATCCTATAATGTTTTTATGTATGGACTCGTTCTATCAGTTATCAGTTTTTTTATTGCATCAAGTTTTCTTTAGAAGTGTCAATCATCCGGAGAAAATTATTTCTCAGAATTTATGGCCCGATTTTTTTGGGATAGCAGCGCGTAAAACAGGGACACTCCTGAGTTTGAAATAAATGGAAACTACCCATGCTATCATCAATGGTACAGTCAATCGAAGGAACATATTACAATTTATTATTTCATTATCTTTAGACAGGCTGTAAACAACAGGAAAATTAAATGGAAAAAACTAAGTATTCGACCTGGAAGATAACTGTTGTCTTTTTTGCGCTAACCATTTTTTTATCATGTAATAATTCGGGCGACATTCCTTTTCCCAAAAAACAACTGGGAACCGCGCAGCCTTTAACTATACCCCTTGTATTTAGCGCTCCTAAAACATTAACCTGGGATACTGTTAGAAAAGAGCGGATTTCACCCGTAATAAAAAAACTGGATATAGACGCTTTGCCTGCGCGGCCATACGATTCAACCGGGTTCAAGGCATTTGCCCAGCCACCCACTGAGGTAGGTTTTGATTTTAAAAGCTTGCCTGAAAAGTATTTTAGCCTGGAAAAAATACCAGCCCAATCCCTGGAACTTAAAACTTTCGCACTACCGCTTCAGGCTGTTATCAAAGCCGGTAAGCCCACGGCACAAAAGGGAAAGCCACTATCTATTTTTGATTTTGGGCCGATACAGGGTTTGCAGGCAAAATTTATCGGCGCCCTGTTTATGGACCACAACAGGCTTTTGTGGATAGGCGGCAAAGAAGGATTATTTCGCTACGATGGCGAACATATCCAAACTATTATTCAAGGTTCATCAAATTTTCCACCTATAAGCGGCATCACCGAAGACCATACAGGAAAGATATGGTTTGTACAATCTGGTGGTGAAAATATCGGAGTAATCAATACCCGTGAAGGGACCGTTGGTTATTCGGCAAAAATAGCCGGTGTAAATAATAATATTACGAAGTTAACGGTAGACGATAAAGGAAATATCTGGTTGTACAATGCAAGAGATAAAGCCATTAGTGTAATAGATCCGAAAGCACTTACCTATAAAAACGTGGATATGAAAGCGGGGCTTTCAGATTCTACGGCGGTGCAGGTATTGCAGGATGATAATAAAAATATTTGGATAACTACCGCCAACCACGGTGTGGACATTATCGACCTGGCATCCGAAAAAATAAGATACCTGGGAAAATCTTCCGGCCTAAGCAATGATTCTCTGTCGGCTATTGTAGCAGATAAAAAAGGCAACATCTGGATTGCTGAGGCAAATGGATTAAATGCTATCAACACAAAAAAAGGAACCATAAAAATTTACAACGAGGTCCAGGGCTTCAAAAGAACATTCACTTTGGTTCTGTCACTTGATAATAAGGGGCGGTTATGGAGGAACACATCGAACGGGATTGACCTTGCAGACATGGAAAACCAAAAGATGCGGCATATTGACCAGCCTGACGGACTTAGTGGAAGCCTCGTGACTGCTGTAGTTCCCGACACCTACCAGAGATTGTGGGTAGGCACGACTACCGGCTTGAATATAATCGACCAGGATGGAGAAACCATTCACCCACTGGGTACTACGCAAATAATTTGCATGAAGGAAGATGAAGCAAATAATCTTTGGGTAGGTACATTGAACGGCGTTTATATGGTGAATCCCAAAAGAAATACGATGAGGTTGTTGGATAAATCCAATGGCCTGTCCAATAACTTTGTGCAATCATTTTGGGAAAAGAATGACAAACTCTTAATTGCAACAAATGGTGGCTTTAATATTTTTGACCCTGTTCATAAAACGCTATCAGTAACCGCGCAAAAAGAGGGGCTTACCAGTGATACAATTTATGTGGCATTTAATGACAGGTCCGGCAATATATGGCTCACGGGCCCTAGTAACGGAATTGATAAAATTGACTCTGCAAACAATATTCTTCTCCATACGGATGTTGCAGGCGGATTAAGCGCTAATTCCATCCTGGATATAAAACAGGATAAAGATGGCCTTGTATGGCTTGCCACAAGAACCAATGGCATAAACATAATTGATCCCCCCACGGGAAGTGTAAAATATTTGAATAACCAACCGGGCTTGCGGGATACTTGTGCAAGGATGATGCTGGAAGATGAATTTGGCAGAATGTGGATAGGTACCGATAAGGGCATTTATGTGGCAGATACAAAAAAAGGAACACTTACCAATATCACCACCAGCAATGGTTTGACAAATAATATTATATTATCTCTTCTTGTACATAATGGAAAAGTATTTGCAGGAACTGCCACGCAAATTAGCATGATCACCGCACCGAGCCCTTCGGATTCGTCCGGGGAATGGGAAATATCTGTACTGGATAAATCAGGCGGTATCGTGAAGGAAACGAATTCCTGGTCAACCGATGCAATTACTAAAGCCGGGAAATATCTTTGGGGCGATAATGGTATCACAGTTATTAATGAGATCAATGCAGAAAAAGATTCAATCTCAACCTATGTCACAGGAATAACATCAATGACCGAGCCGCAACATTTTATCAACCGGCAGGGATTTGGGCAAAACGATACTTTATGGACAGCCGATACTTTTTTTGTAAAAGGAATGAAGCTGCATGACTTAGGTTATGCCAATAAGAATACATTAGAATGGGATAGTGTTAGTGGCCCATATAATATGCCCGTTAACCTTTTAATTCCTTTTGATAAAAATTATTTACAGTTTCAATTTGCACAAGCAAATTTGGGGCGGGACGATACAACATGGTACACCTACATCCTGGAAGGCATTGATAAAAACTGGAGCGCTATTACTACCAATCCTTATACAGAAAATTACCTCAATCTTCCTCCCGGTAAGTATGCCCTGAAAGTGAATAGTAAAGGCAACAATGGAAAATGGGGAACGCCAGCAGTATTTCGATTTACCATTTCTCCTCCCTGGTACCAGACTTGGTGGGCTTACACCATTTTTGCTTTATTGGGTATTGGGCTGTTGAGAATATATATAGTTTATCGCTCACGAAAGCTCCAGAAAGAAAACCGCATACTGGAGGAAAAAGTAACCGAGCGAACATTACAGTTGGAAAATTCTCTCGAAGAACTCAAAGCGACCCAGTCCCAGCTTATCCAATCGGAAAAAATGGCATCACTGGGAGACCTTACTGCAGGCATCGCTCACGAGATTCAAAACCCGCTGAATTTTGTAAATAATTTTTCTGAAGTCAATGCCGAACTAACTGACGAGCTGAAGGAAGAATTGAATAAAACAAATCTATCGCCTGAGGAGAGATTGCCTATAGAGAAAATCGCAGAGGATATAAAAAGCAACGAGGAAAAAATAAACTTTCACGGCAAGCGTGCCGATTCCATTGTAAAAGGAATGTTGCAACACAGCCGCAATAGCAACGGCCAGAAAGAAGTTACCGATATTAACCAGTTGGCTGATGAATATTTGCGATTGGCTTTCCACGGGCTGAGGGCAAAAGATAAATCCTTTAACGCAATTATGATGACGGATTTTGATCCAACAGTAGGAAGCCTAAATGTGATCCCGCAGGATTTAGGAAGGGTATTTCTTAATTTAATCACCAATGCTTTTTATGCTGTTGCTGAAAAAGATAAAGACACCCGGCCACCTGGGGAAAGTAAAGAATATAAACCAACCGTTACCGTTAGTACAAAAAAAATGCGGGATAAAGTTGAAGTACGGGTAAAAGATAATGGTAATGGAATACCCCAAAAAGTAATAGACAAAATATTTCAGCCATTCTTCACAACGAAGCCTACAGGCCAGGGAACCGGTTTAGGCCTGTCATTAAGTTATGATATTGTGAAGGCGCATGGTGGTGAGATAAAAGTAGAAAGTAAGGAGAAGGAAGGGGCTGAATTTGTGGTGATACTTCCGGCCTAAAATAATGCGTAGCTTGTAATGCTGATTTTTTTTGATTAAAATTTTTTGGGTGCATTTCAAATTGTCGTTTTTAGGCGGCAACCTTGAAAGTTGCCTTTGCTAATTCAATAATTTTATTCCAATCATTATTTTTTCTCACTACTCTAAGGTTAAGCATATACTGGGCTCCCTTCCAGCTCTTCATTTACGGTAGCTGATACTGCTTTCCCATAAAAATCTGTTACCCGGTAAATCTGTGTTTCGCTTACTTCTATCTGTAGCATTTCTTTGAGTACTTCATTGGTTTTTTCATAACTATCCAACTGGCCGCAATAAGTCATCAGTTGTTGCATTCGCGGGTTTATCTGAAAACCCATTTACCGCTTCGCTAAAGGGATGGCTTTTGGCTATCGTCATCTCTCCCAAAACGGTTAGAGTTTTTTTTCTCCTGTCTCCAGGAAGTGTACTGATATTTTTTTCTAAAACCTCTTTGCCCATCTTAAACCAAAGCTTGATAAAGTCGCTTTAATAATCGTAGAAATTATCAATCTTATTTAAGGCATATAGCTCATCGTAATGAGCCGTCACCGACGCAATTAATTGTTCTTTTGTCATACCAATCGGATTTAGTTATCTGAATTTACAATTATCAATGCGACAATTTGAAATGCACCCAATTTACTTTATCTAACAATGTCTTATGAGATTTTTATATTTCATATTTGTTGAAACAATATAAAAGATAATTATTTCTTCAACACGATATCTTCTTTTGCTGCCCATTGTGTAATGTCTTGCTTGCTGATAGCAGCAGCCATCAAATCAGGGAACTTATCAGGCGTGCATGCAAAAACTGGAATACCAAGATTAGATAGAAACTGTGCATTACTGTGATCGTATGACGGTGCACCATCATCATTTAAGGCAAGTAATACAATCACCTGTATGCCTGCACTAACCATCTCCACGGCCCTGTTACGCATTCCGGCATTATCTCCTCCCTCATATAGATCTGTAACTAAAACAAAAACAGTATCAAGAGGCCTCGTAATAATTTGCTGGCAATATTTTAATGCAGAATGGATATCTGTACCCCCGCCTAGTTGAACACCAAACAATAATTCAACAGGGTCAGTAAGTTCTTCAGTAAGATCAACAACTGCTGTATCAAAAACTACCATTTTTGTTTTAATGGCCGGTATAGAAGCCATCACCGAACCAAATATGCCGGAGTACACAACAGAAGTTCCCATGGAACCACTTTGATCGAGGCACAATACAACATCTTTTAATGATGTCCTTTTTCTTCCGTAACCGACTCTCTGTTCAGCAATAATGGTTTTATATTCCGGTTGATAATGTTTTAAGTTTTTGAGGATCGTACTGTGCCAGTTAATTTCGTTATGCCTTGGCCGGTTATTTCTTGAGCTCCTGTTTAAGCTGCCAACAATTGCCTGCTTTGTTGGTTGCGACAATTTTTGTAAAAGCTGGTCTACGACTTTTCTCACAACCTGTCTTGCCGTGTCTTTTGTTTTATCTGGTATTACACGGCTTAATGTCATTAAGGTGGCAACCAAATGAACATCGGGCTCTACATTTTCGAGCATTTCTTTTTCAAATAACATTTGAGTAAGATTCAAACGTTTTAATGCATCCTGTTGCATTATCTGCACTACACCCGACGGGAAAAATGTACGGATATCACCAAGCCACCTCGCAACGTTAGGCGATGACGGACCAAGGCCGCCTTGCTTACTACTATCGTACAAAGCTTCCAGTGTTTTATCCATCTGCAAATCCATCTCACTTAAATGAAAGCCGGTGCCGTCGTTTTGATTTCCACCAAGTATCAGCCGCCATTTTCTGGTATAATCGTCTTCACTCATTGCTGGTTGTTTTATGTCCAAGTAATTGCATAATTATGGGTATGCCGTTTTTTGCTCTTTCATAGTCAAAGTTTGCTTCTGTCTTATTATTCAATGAAACAGGTGTGCTTCCAAACTTTACTTTTTCACCCAGCTTTCTTCTTTCAACATTCGAAAACCCGGAAAAAGTACGTCGCAACAATGGAAGCACTTCATTAAACATATCATCGTTCAATTGCTTCACCCAGTTATCGACCACCATCCACAATTCATGATCAATTAATAAAATGGTTCCGCTTCCTTTTAAAAATCCCTCAAGCCATGCAGCCGCTTGCGAGGGGATAGCAGCAGAAGACATCGCATAATAAAACGCTTTCACTAATTCGTCTCCGGCTAAAATTTTATAATCGGTTAATAGCCTTGTTGTATAACCGGCAATTACAGATGTTGTGTTTTTGCTAAATGCAATGGCATTTAAAGACTGTTGCCATTGATTGGTGATTTCAGTTTGTTGTAAAATATTAATGGATTCATTCAACTTAAAAAATAAGTCAAGCAAATGTTGTGCAGCTTCTTCATCAATAGCAGAGCATGCAGCAGGAAGGCTTACACATATCCTCACAATCATACTTTCTGCAATGTCGGTAACGATTTCTGCATCGGTCTTGCGAACATTACCATACCTGCTCACGGATACAAGATTTGGAATTATTTCCATCAATTGTATTACATCACCGCTTGCTGCTGCAAGGTTATTGATCTTTGTAATTAATACCTGGATGGCTTTTGGTAATTCCGCCGGAATTGTTTCTTCAAGCAAAACTGCAACATCTTTTAAGTTCTTTGCATTGGCAGCTTGCTGGGAAACATAATTACCAGATGCGTCTTCAACCGTATTACCAAGATTACCTTTTTCAATTATGTCAATAGAAAAGGCAGGATCCCACTGAAGTCGCCATTGTTCTTTAAAAGTTCCTTTGCCTGATATTGCGGATTTGAAGCCCCACTTAATATTCAGCAACTGGAGACGATGTAAAAAAATGCTTCGTTCCAAATCGTTCTCTTTTCTTAAATCAAGTATGTAGTCTTTAAAATCAGCAGTTGGCGGAAGCCGCAATTTCTTTTGGTATTTTTCAATATCAACTTGTAATGGAGGTTTAGGTATCTCCATTGGCACCTCCCCAATCTTATTACTTACAATTAATTCGTCATGTATCAATTGCAATAAGATGCTTTCTCCATTGCATAATACACTTAACGCAGCTTCATTTAATTCTTCCAAACCTGCCTTAGAAAATTTGCGAAGTGAGGCAAGAGATTCTGCAAGCCGCACTCCCTCTATCACATGAGCTACCGAAGTATCCATCTGATTTTTACGGAGTAATGTAGCAACTTTTGCCATCCACCTTGTCCCGTCATCTTTTGGAAAACTCCACGTGTGTTCATACCAGCCGGGTGACTGTATTCCGGCACCATAACCACTATACAAACTTAACCTGTTATAAGTCCAGGGCACCCAGGTGCATTCAACTTTTACTTTTGGTAATCCTTTTAAAAGGTCATTATCCTCCTTTTGAGAAGTCAGGTTAACCAAAGCAGGAACATGCCATGCTCCACAGATAACCGCAATATTTTGAAACATTTCTGTCTCTGCCTGCCTGATTGTTTTCCGCATGTGAGCCTCACGCAACTGCTCTCTCTTATCCGTCTTTTCAGGAAACGACTCTCTTAATACCTGCATTGTTTCGGCAACCGCATTAAATATCTCTTCATTGTCCTGCCGGTATTCAAACATATGCTCCCACCATCTTTCACCATCATCATAACCTGCTGCTTGTGCCAGGTGTGTTACAGGATCAGCTACATTAGCCTCTTCTGTTTTTAATGATGAAGCAGTTTCCTCTTTGTCTCCCGGTGCTTCTTTGTCAAACTTTAGAGCAAATTGATTTGCAATGGGAAGATCCATGAAACGAACATGGATGTTTTGCTTTTTTGCGTACAGGATAGCCTGCCACTCAGGTGAAAATTCTGCGAAGGGATAGAACACCGCATTTTCTGTATTATCCGGTTGATAAGCAAGAATAGCAACGGGTGGTTTTAATTCTTTGTTGCTAATCCATTGGAGTATTTCATCCGCTTCAGGTGGCCCTTCTACCAGGACAATATCAGGTTTGAGCCGCTCCAGGAATGATTTTACATTTCGTGCCGACCCCGGTCCATGATGTCGAATTCCTAATAGATGAATGGGCATTTAATTGGCTGGTTATTTTTCGCTGATCATTTAATTTTTACAAGTCTCTGCATGCCCGGTATATGTCTTTCCATTCTTCTCTCGGTTTTATGATTGTTTCAAGATATTCCTTCCAAACAATTTTATCCTGTACAGGATCTTTAATAACGGAACCTATAATACCTGCAGCAAGATCAGCAGCTTTTAACTGACCGTCTCCAAAATAAGCTGCCATAGAGAGACCGCTATTAACTACTGATATAGCTTCAGCAGTACTCAATGTTCCGCTGGGTATTTTAATCTTTGTTTTGCCATCGGTACTTATACCACTTCTAAGTTCCCTGAATATGGTAACGATTCGTTGTATCTCTTTTAATGCCGGCGGTTCAACAGGCAACTCCATAAGTTTTTCGAAGCTTTCCACTCTTCGTTTTACAATGTCAATTTCCTCATCCATTGAATCCGGTACCGGCAATATAACGGTATTGAAACGCCGTTTTAGTGCGCTTGATAATTCATTAACTCCTTTATCCCTGTTGTTTGCAGTTGCAATTATATTAAAGCCACGCACCGCCTGAACTTCCATATTTAGTTCGGGAATTGGTAAAGATTTTTCTGAAAGTATAGTGATCAATGCATCCTGCACATCAGCACCAATACGGGTAAGCTCTTCTATTCTTGCAATTTTACCTTCCTTCATGGCACGCATCACAGGTGTTTCAACTAAAGCGTTTACGCTGGGTCCCTCCGCAAGCAACCTGGCATAGTTCCAGCCATATCGGATTGATTCTTCGCTTGTACCTGCAGTGCCTTGAACGATCATAGTGGAGTCTCCGCTAATGGCGGCGGCGAGGTGTTCGCTTACCCAGCTTTTGGCGGTACCGGGCAATCCATATAAAAGTAAAGCCCGGTCAGTTGTTAGTGTGGCAACGGAAATTTCCATGAGCCTTTTGTTACCAATATATTTGGGTGTTACTTCAAAACCATTCTTTAGTTTACCTCCAATTAAATAAGTAACTACAGATTGAGGCGACAACTTCCAGTTTTGAGGCCGTTTATCTCCATCTTGTTTTTTCAACTGCTCCAATTCTTCTTCAAATACCTGCTCAGCGTGTAGTCTTAAAATATCTGCCATATAATTTGTTTTAGTTTATTTATTGAATGCTTTTGCTATTTGCAATTTTAAATTGAGAAGTTTAGTGATATACCCGCTTGTGTTACTCCATGTCGTTTTAAATTGATCTTCCGGCGGTGTATATTTTTCCAATTCGCCTGCAATTGTCGCGGGAATAAGATGAATATATTGATTGTAAAAGGTGCGGTTATAATTGTAAGGGTTCTTAGCAAGATATCTAAATATGATTTTTGCAAGTTCTACGCTCCATTCATTTTCCCGCAAGGTTGCATATTGAATAATACTATGTTCGTGATGTTCGAAGAACTTTATGCTGTAATGCTCTTGTAGCTGAACAGGCAGGAGAGGTATAATATCAATGTAAAACACTTCCGAATATTCCATTAAAGAAATTGCACTACGGTTATCTTTGAAGTGAACGATCGATCCTACTAATGCAGGTATAAATTTTTTATTGTCTTTATCCTTTTGAAAGTATTGTATGATGTTTCCAGGTGTTTCAGAAAAATGTGTTTCCCAAAAAGAGAATGGAACACTTTTAATCAATTGAAAAAAAATATATTCTTCATCGGTAAACTCTTTTGTGTTGCTAAGTTTTTGAATACCGGATTTAAAAATATTTTCATCTATGTGAGGCAGATGAAAATGCAAAGATATTTTACTCTTAAATCCCATCAACGATCTTTCTTTTTTAATCGTTACGGCTTGCGTAAGAATTTCAGTGTATTGTTTTACGATAGTTGATTCTGGTATTTGCTTTAGTAGTTCTAATGCCTGGTCCTTGACTTTCTGGCTTTTTTCACTTTGTAATGATTCAATCCATTCAACATCATTTGCTGAAATATTTACAGCAAGTTGTTTCAATAACTCTGCTTTTGTGTTTGCATTTTCTTCTGCCCAGGTTTGCTTTAGCAATTCACGGCCACCAGCGGAGTCGTTTACACGAATTTGTTGCAACAATAATTTCCTTTGCTCAGGAGTCCCTGTTTGCCAAAGTTCTTCATCAGTTGTTTTGTCAGAAAACTTCCAGTCTGCACTAAAGCTGCTTAGCCACGCAGCCCGGTTGCCACAACACTGCACAATTAAAGACCGCATTGCTTTTTGACTAATGGCAATATTTAATAATGCCGGAATCATTTCCGGGGCTGTTATTAAATTCTTTTTTGAACATTCGTCAAGCCATAGTTTCAATAAGCTGTAGCTGTTTTCTTCGAGTATATCCCTTAACAATGTTATCGCACAATTATTACAATAAGCCTTTTCTTCAGGCGGCGCTTCCGTAATAGTAACACCTTCTTTATAGATTGAATTTGCACCACTTTGTCTGAAATTATAGGCAACAGATGCCATCTGTAAAAACTTTTCTTCCTTGTCAATGTTTGTTTCTGCATTAATTATCTCAAAGCCTTCAGTCAATTCATTAACCAGGTCAGCAACGGTAAGTTGTTTCTTATCAGTGCCTATTAACGCAGTGTTTATTATATTATCCCAGAATTGCATCAGAGTATATTGTATTTATTTAGAGCCCAAACCCCCACCGGAGTATATTCACCCTCTTTCCCAATAACGACCATCGGCAAAGGTTTACCACCGCTAACAGAAAGTAAGTTCCAAAGATTGCTATATTGAGGTTGAAGCCGCATCAGTTTCTTTTCTTCATCCTGCAGCCACCATTCATTATTATACTTAACCAGGTTTAACTGGTCAAGCAAAAAGGGATATTGATCTATGAAAGGATTGATGCTAAATATTTCTGTTTCTCTGCAAACTACCTCATTCCAGTTTTTGAAACCAGCCACCTGTGTAGCTGTTTTAGTTTGATGTTGCTGCTTAATTAATGCTCGTAGCGGTAAAGATGACTTAAAGAAAACAAGTTCAGCATCTATAACAGAACCCGGAGAAAAAGTTGTTTCTGGTATTTGGCCGCGGACAGAAAATTGAAGCACAAGAGCATATTGTTTTGTATGTACCCCGTATAACCAAATTCTTTCTGTTGTTAGTTGATCTTCCTGGGTTACCCGCTTTGCTAAAATGAACCAATCATCCCGAATGCCATTTTGAGCTTTAAGCTCTTCCTGGTTTTGTGTAAATCCAATCAGCGTGCGAATATCATTTTGCATATCTGCTTGTAGATTAGCAATATTTTTATAACCGCTTATAAGCAAAAACATTTTTAAAAGCTGCTCCAGAAATTCACTTTGCCATCTTTCATTATAAAAATTAATATTACTTATACTTCTTACCATACCGGATAGTCCAGGCGCTTGTGCATCTACCATGCGCTTAGCCATATTTTCCCAATAACCAGCACCTTTTTCAGGTGCATTTAATATTCCATTTCTTATAATATCCTTTATCCAAAGCGATAGTTCTTCTATGCCATCAGCTATCTTTTGTTGCCGCGCCTGTTGTCTTTTAGCCTGGGCGCCTTCATCAACCGGCTTATCTTTTTTCTCAGCTTTCTTTTCTTCCTTTTCTCCCCTTTTGCTGATCCATTCATTCACCCAGTCAGGTAAATTACTTTCAACAAAATCTTTGGGCGACCTGGAATGATACAACAACAAACCAAGACCATGTTTACATGGAAACTTCCGACTGGGGCATGAACATTTAAAAGCCAAATTACCAGTGTCGACCTGTGTACGATATGGCTTGCTGCCACTTCCCTGGCACTCGCCCCATAGCGCCAATTCGTTAGCCCCTTTAGTAACCCATTTAGAAGAGTTGGCTAATTCCTTACCTGCTTTTTTTGAAGCCTCATCAGGAGCAAGGTTATGTATCTGTTCTTCGGTTAGTTGCAAAAATGAAATTTATTTGAATTTTTCTATTGAACTTATAACTTAATAAAAGTAATTAAATACGTGATTACTAAATGCTAATTATAGAAAATTGGGTGCATTTCAATTGTCGTTTTTAGGCGGCAACCTTGAAAGTTGCCTTATGCTAATTCAATAATGTTATTCCAATCATTATTTTTTCTCACTGCTCTAAGGTTAAGCATATGCTGGGCTCCCTTCCAGCTCCATCTTTGTCCGGACCGTTTCATCCGTTTTTGCACTAGCGTCCTATGAACTGTCTGCCGGAAACACCGAAGAGGCTTTGGAGATTGCAAAAAGTATTGAAGAAAACGGAAGCAAAATCGCGCATCACGGCAAGCGAGCAGACGCGATCGTGAAAGGAATGCTACAGCATTCAAGAAGCAGTTCCGGTCAAAAGGAACTTGCGGATATCAATAAACTGGCCGATGAATATTTGCGATTAAGCTACCATGGCCTCCGTGCGAAAGACCAGTCTTTTAATGCCGCTATGCAGGCAGATTTTGACCCGGGTTTATCTGCTGATGCGGCGGGCAATGGAGAAATATACATAGTGCCCCAGGAAATCGGAAGGGTATCGTTGAATTTATTTAACAACGCATTTTATGCCGTTAGAGAAAGAAAAAAGGCAGAAGGCGCTGAATATAAACCGATGATTGTGGTAAGCACAAAGAAGCTTGTCAGTTGTATTGAAGTAATAGTAGAGGATAAAGGTTCAGGCATTCCCCAAAAAGTATTGGATAAAATTTACCAGCCCTTTTTTACAACAAAACCTACCGGCGAAGGCACCGGCCTTGGCTTATCCTTGAGCTATGAAATTATTAAATCTCATGGAGGAGAATTGAAAGTGGAAAGTAAAGAAGGCTACGGAGCCGTGTTCATAATTCAATTGCCATGTTCTTAAAATAATCCAATTAATTTATTTCAAAACAAATTTCCAATTGCTATCCGCCATGAGGTGGCGAAGGATTTATAAACTTGCTTTTAGGGATGAGGCCCGACCCGGTATAAGGGAAAACGCTTACTTCAAAATATACATGTTGGCTCACATCATCAAATTTCGGCGTAAACAGAAAATACTGGTAATTTTCCCGGTCTTTGGGATTTGAATCTTCTTTGAGCAATTCCAATTCGCTAAAAGCTGTTTGCATATCGCCGGTCACCTGTTCGCCACACACGGATAAGTCCGGTAAAGGCCTGGAATTTTGATAGTCTAAATCAACGGCCAAGCCGAAGACTGTCCTCTGATCTCTAACTCGCATGGGATATGCTCTCAGGGTAGGATAGGGATAAATATCTGATAAATAAGCAAATTGAAAAACGATGATATTCTTGCCCAGGTTAAATTTTGCATTTTTATCTGTACCCGTGGTCCGATTGTTAAATTGCATTTCGGACGAGAGGCTATCGTATTGATCTTTTGAAAGTAGTAGCTTTGTATAGTTTAATGTAATATTTGTTTCACCAGTTTTTCCTGCAAGGCCTGCTGATCTTGTATCTGCCAAAACAAAATCATTCACAAAGTCAATTGATGATTTCAATTTTTTTTCGGCTTCATTTCCGGTATTCTTATTTTTTTGAGTCCAGCATATTAAAAGAGATGAACACATCAACAAAACGAATGTTAAGCCTTTAGCAGATTTCATTATGCAATATTTTATGATTAGTATTTATGTAACCAGGAATTTCTTAATAGGTAGAGAGGAGCCAGGTGTTTTGCAATTGTTATTTATTCCACGGTTTTTATCGTTATTAAATTTAAAATGTAATTTCCATTTATGCAATGCTTTAACTCTATTATTAAGGAAAACGGTTAAGTAAATGAGTAAAATTTTCATATCAATTCTTAACTGGTCGGAGGTATGGGCATTGCTTATTCCATTATTTGCATTAACGAGAAGAAGGCAACAGCCTTCATTTATGAAACCAGTCATCCTATATTTATTCTTAGCACTTCTGCTAAATTTGGTGTGCGATATTCTTAGCGACTATAACGACTCGCACAGGGCTCAGTTGATAAGTAATAACCCGGTGTACAACCTGCATTCGATTGTAAGGTTTGTGTGTTTCAGCTATTTTTTTATTCTGCTGAAACAAAAGCCTTTTAAAGCAATTAATAAAATTATCCCGGTCATTTACTTTGCATTTGTAGTAATAAACTTTACTTTTTTTGAAAGTTTTTTTTATGAGTTTAATATCAGTGGAAATTTACTTTCAATGGAAGCCTTTCTTTTATTAATTTATTGTATGCTTTATTATTTGTCTCAGTTAAGAAGTGAAGTGGGAGGTATTACAGGAACTAAAGGTTTTTGGGTAGTTACAGGCCTGGCCATTTATGTTGCTGCGAACTTTTTTGTGTTTTTATTTTATGTTCCGTTGATTACTGAAAACCCGGTGCTGGCAAATAATATGTGGAATGTTCATAACGTTGCTTACATCTTCCTTTGTATTTTTATATCTAAAGCATTTTATGTTCCTGCTGTTATCTAGTACGGTGGTGAGAGTTTTCATTGGTATTTCAGCAATGGTATTGCTGTTTACGAGCTTTCTCATTTCGTTTATCACCAGCCAGCGCAAAAAGATACAGTACCACAAGAATATGCAGGCACTGTTCGAGGAGCAACAACGTATCCTCACCGAGCAAAACGAATTACTTGAAAGAAGAGTTGAGGAAAGGACCGCGGAACTCATGGACCAAAAGGAGGCTTTACAAGCATCACTTACTCATCTTAAATCCACGCAGTTACAACTTGTACAAAAGGAAAAAATGGCTTCGCTAGGCGAACTTACGGCAGGTATTGCCCATGAGATTCAAAACCCCCTCAACTTTGTAAATAATTTTTCAGAGGTAAATAGCGAACTCCTTGTTGAGATGAAAGATTTTATTGAAAAAGAATCTATTTCAGCGGAAAGCAAAGAAAATATTGCAGGTATAATAGACGCAGTAATATTTAATCTTGAAAAGATAAAACACCATGGTAAGCGCGCCGATGATATTGTAAAAGGCATGTTGCTGCATTCAAGAAATACAACCGGCGAAAAAGAACCGGTGAATATAAATATTCTCGCATCTGAATACCTGAGACTAAGTTACCATGGCCTGCGTGCAAAAGATAAAAGCTTTAGCGCTTTAATGGAGACCGATTTTGATGAAACTATTGGTAAGCTGAACATTATTCCGCAGGAAATAGGACGGGTTTTATTAAACTTATTTAATAATGCTTTTTATTCCGTTACAGAAAAAAAGAAAAATGAATCTGCTTTAGGTTTGAAAGACTATGAGCCAAAAGTTACCCTTATTACCAAAAAGATAAATGCCCTTCAAAATGACCCTATTGCGCGGGACCGGATAGAGATCATAGTAAGGGATAACGGAATGGGTATACCTGAAAAAATATTAGACAAAATTTTTCTTCCCTTCTTCACAACAAAGCCTTCCGGCCAGGGAACAGGCCTTGGCTTATCATTAAGCTACGAGATTGTGACGAAAGGGCACGGCGGCGAAATGAAAGTAAATACCAAAGAAGGGGAATTCACCGAGTTTATAATTTTGCTTCATACAAAATAAATTGCGTTCCTAATACTTCGATGACAGATGGTCTTTAATTGACAAATTTTATTATTCCTGGTTAAGGGGTAGTAAAGTACCTCGGAGAAAATAAGTGCAAAAACACCGGAAGGATAATACGAAGAATTTATTATTGAATTACCTTGCTGATTCTTCTAAATCACAAAGACATATTTGAGTTGGAGATTTTATTAATCTAAATAAGTAACTTATGGGAATTAAATTTGTTTCCCTGAAATTGATTTAAATTTTTTTTTGAAAAAAGAATTTGTTCAAAATTTTTTATGTCAATAGAACCTTTTATTTCTTTCTTTCTTATAAGGCATTTGCGAAAAAATCTGCGCACTTTTTCGCCGGATCCGTGGTGGAATAAGGTGCTTACTAATGCGATGATCGCGATTGGTATTGTATTCGTAATCGAATTAGTATTTCATACCCAAAAAATAACCATTTGGATATGGCACCTGCTATTACTCTCGATCGTTTACATTTCGTTTACCCAGCCATTGTTTAGCCGCATACGCACCGTTATGATAGCCGTGTTGCCGCTGATTGTCCTCTCGCTTGTGAGCGATATTCTTGAATCTCTTAATAGCACTCTTTACAAAAATATAGAGACGTATTTCGATATCACTTTTTCGATTGCAATTACGTGGATGGTTGCCATGCTTATAAAATCCAGCAAGCAAAATAAAGCCCTGGAAAAAGAACGAAAAAGAACATTGGAAGAAGAAGAAAGAAGTAAATTTATAGAAGCTCAGAAAGAAAAGCTTGAAATAATAGTTGCAGAGCGTACCGCTGAAATCACCCAGCAAAAAGATGATTTACAACATGCACTTACCGAACTTAAGGCAACCCAGACCCAACTTATACATTCTGAAAAAATGGCGTCATTGGGTGAACTCACGGCTGGCATAGCGCATGAAATTCAAAACCCCCTGAACTTTGTAAATAATTTCTCAGAAGTCAATTTCGAGTTAATTGAAGAGATGAAAAATGAAATTGCAGCCGGCAATACAAGTGAAGCGGTTTTGATCGCAGAAAATATTAAAGACAATGAAAAGAAAATTATTCATCATGGAAAACGTGCAGATGCTATTGTAAAGGGAATGTTGCAGCACTCCCGAAGCAGCAACGGGCAAAAGGAACTAACTGATATAAATGCTTTGGCAGATGAATATTTGCGCCTTAGTTATCATGGGCTAAGGGCAAGAGACAAATCTTTTAATGCAAAAATGGAAACTCATTTCGACGAAAGCCTTGAAAAAATTAACGCAATTCCCCAGGATGTAGGCAGGGCGTTTCTAAACCTGTTCACAAATGCTTTTTATGCTGTTGCAGAAAAAAAGAAAACCCTCCAGTTTCTTAAAGGGGAGAGTGGATATGAACCAACAGTCACAGTTAGCACAAAGGCTGTTAAATCTCGTTTGGGAAAGATAGGCGTGGAGGTAAGGGTGAGAGATAATGGTATGGGAATTCCTGAAAAAGCGGTGGATAAGATTTTTCAGCCTTTCTTTACAACAAAACCAACCGGGCAGGGAACAGGGCTTGGCTTGTCGTTAAGCTACGAAATAATAAAACAAGGCCATGGTGGGGAAATAAGGGTGAAAACGAAAGAGGGTGAATTTGCTGAATTTATTGTTGATTTACCTGCTTAATTTTTTTTGAATACATTTTAAAAAATAAAAAAAATTGCAATGAAAGTTTTAGTAGTAGACGATGAAAAAGATATGGAAACGTTATTTCAACAACGTTTCAGAAAGGAAATTCGTGATAAGAGTATTGACTTTTTCTTTGCAAACTCAGGTGAAGATGCCCTCTATTACCTGGACAAGCACAATCATGAAGCGGTCCTCATTCTGTCTGACATAAATATGCCTGGCATGAGCGGCCTTCAGTTATTAAAAATGATAAAGCAAAAATTTGAAAATCCGCCACCGGTTGTTATGATGATAACAGCTTATGGAGACGATGAAAATTATAAACAGGCCATGTCGCTTGGTGCGGACGATTTTCTAACCAAGCCTATTGATTTTATTCTTTTAAAAGAAAAATTAAACACAAAAATAAATGGCAAAGATATTAGTAGCTGATGATGAAGCGGATCTCGAAATACTCATAAAGCAAAAATTTCGAAAGGAGATAAGAGAACACAAATACGAATTTCTTTTTGCTTCCAATGGTAATGAGGCGCTGGCGAAACTTGAAGAGGATCCTGATATTGAAATTTTACTTAGCGATATAAATATGCCCGAAATGGACGGGCTCACTCTGTTGACAAAAATGAGTGAATTAAACTTTCTTACGAAAGCGGTAATCGTTTCAGCATACGGAGACATGGAGAATATAAGAACTGCTATGAACCGTGGCGCTTTTGATTTTGTATGCAAGCCTGTGAATTTTGAAGACTTGGGTATTACCATTCAGAAAACGTTGCAATATGTGAAGCAAATGCATAAAACGATCGATGCGATCAAAGAGAATAATATTCTTAAGATGTACGTGGATAAAACGGTTTTAAATTTTATGAACGGGCGTGAGTTTGAGACGCAGCTTATGGCGAATGAAGAGGTGGAAGCGACAGTTGCGTTCATCGATATTTGTGGATTTACAGCCATCACAGAAAGTGAACCAGCGGATGCGGTGGTGAGGCTTCTCAACAAATACTTTGATGTAATGGTGAACGAGATTATAGTGCAGGATGGCTATATTGA